>JBAYRG010000156.1:0-7205 GCA_041676805.1 Proteiniphilum sp. | reverse complement strand
TACTGGCGCATTATTTTCCCCAATCTGAAACGGTAAAAAATTACTAATGACTAATTACCAATGACTTATGGAGTATGAATTATATTGAAAAGGAAAATATTATATTGGACAAGACATATAACTATGCAATTAGAATTGTAAAATTATATCAATACCTATGTAAAGAGAAAAAAAAATTGAATTGTCTCGACAGATTTTACGTAGTGGAACGTCTATTGGTGCAAATGTCGAAGAACCAATTGGAGGACTTTCCCAAAAAGATTTTCTGGCTAAATTAGGTGTATCTTATCGGGAAGCCCGTGAAACCCGTTTTTGGTTGAGAGTATTAAGAGACACCGATTACATCTCTCAGGAACAAAGAGATAGTATGTTGGAGGACCTGGAAGAAATCATTCGTATTATCACGGCAATTCAAAAAACGACAAAAAGTAATATCTAATTGGTAATTAGTAATTAAGTATTGATTAAAATTTAGTTTATATTATTCTAAAACATAAATATGACTCTAACAAATGACTTACAAATATGTATAGTATAAACTAATTAAAGATTGGTAATTAGTAATTGGTAATTTAAATAAGATGAATACAAAACGCAATCCCTGGGCATGGATACCCACCCTCTATTTTGCCGAAGGCTTACCGTATGTGGCGGTAATGGTCGTTTCCGTCGTGATGTACAAGCGCTTCGGACTGTCTAATACCGACATAGCCCTCTATACCAGCTGGCTCTACCTTCCATGGGTCATCAAGCCTTTCTGGAGCCCCTTCGTGGATATCCTGAAAACAAAGCGGTGGTGGATCGTATCCATGCAGTTGCTCATCGGCGCCGGATTCGCGGGGATCGCCTTTACCCTCCCCGCCCCTTTCTTCCTGCAAGCATCGCTGGCTTTTTTCTGGCTGATGGCATTCAGCTCCGCCACCCATGACATCGCTGCCGACGGTTTTTATATGCTTGCGCTGGACGATTCACAGCAATCGTTCTTTGTCGGTATCCGCAGTACCTTCTACCGCCTGGCTTCCATTACCGGACAAGGACTACTGGTGATCCTGGCCGGATCCCTTGAAAAAAGTACCGGTAACATTCCTTATGCATGGAGCATCACTTTTTTTATTCTGGCAGGACTGTTTATCGCATTCTTTGCATGGCACCGCTTTGTATTGCCACGTCCTGCGAGCGATACGGGAAAAGCAGCCCATACTCCCGGGGAGGTGATGCACGAATTTGTCAATACATTCAAGACCTTTTTCATGAAAAAGGGAATCGGACAGGCAATCGCTTTTATGCTATTGTACCGGCTTGCCGAGGCTATGTTGGTGAAATTGACCTACCCTTTCCTGCTCGATGTACGTGAAGTGGGAGGACTGGGACTGAGCACACAGGATGCGGGAATAGTATACGGTACCGTGGGAGTAATCGCCCTTACCCTGGGAGGAATCGTCGGTGGAATTGTAGCTTCCCGCAAAGGACTCAAATACTGGATATGGCCCATGGCATTGGCGATCACACTTCCCAACCTCGCCTACCTCTTGCTGGCCATATACCAACCCGAGAATTTTATTTGGGTGAATGTGGCAATAGCTATCGAGCAGTTCGGTTATGGTTTCGGCTTCACGGCTTATATGCTTTTCCTGATCTATTTCTCGCAAGGTGAACACAAGACAGCACATTACTCCATCTGCACAGGATTTATGGCATTGGGCATGATGCTACCGGGTATGGCCGCGGGCTGGATACAGGAACAGTTGGGTTATGTGAATTTCTTTATCTTCATCGTAATAGCCATTATCCCGACTCTCATTCTCATTCCCTTTTTGAAAATCGACAAAGAGTTCGGAAAAGCGAAGAAATGATGTGATAATGTGAATAATAAAATTTAATTTTTAATTTTCCGCTTAAATAGTCTTGGTTCTTGATTCTTGGTTCTTGATTCTTGGTTCTTGATTCTTGGTTCTTGATTCTTGGTTCTTGATTCTTGGTTCTAAATAAAAAGATATGAATAAATTCTTACTATGCATCGTATGGGGCCTGCTTATCCCTTTGACTTCTTCCGCACAAAAGATACACGTAAAGACGGGAATCGAAGTGTTGAAAGAATCCAATTTCAAAGTATTACAAGGGAAACGGGTTGGACTGATTACCAACCCGACCGGGGTAGATAATACCCTGAAGTCGACCATCGACATCCTGCATGAAGCACCCAATGTGCAACTGGTAGCTCTTTACGGCCCGGAACACGGCGTACGGGGAGATGTACACGCCGGCGACAAGATCGAGTCATTTACCGATCCCAATACCGGCGTGCCCGTCCATTCCCTCTATGGAGCCACCCGGAAGCCTACCAAAGAAATGCTGGAAGGCGTGGATGTGCTTGTATATGATATCCAGGATATAGGATGCCGGTCCTATACTTACATCTCCACCATGTACCTGGCCATGCAGGCCGCAGCAGAAAACGACATCGAATTCGTAGTACTCGACCGTCCGAACCCGCTTGGTGGGGTGAAAGTAGAAGGCAACCTGGTGGAAGAGGGTTTCTTCTCGTTTGTCAGCCAACTGCGGATTCCTTATCTGTATGGACTAACCTGCGGAGAATTGGCGGAGATGATTATCGGTGAAAAGATGATTCCCCAGCCTTGTAAACTGACAGTAGTAAAGATGAAAAAATGGCGCCGTAAAATGAATTTCGAGGAGACAGGACTACCCTGGGTCCCTACTTCGCCCCACATTCCTTTCGCCCACTCAGCCTATTTTTATCCCGTGTCGGGAATCTTGGGAGAACTGGGGTATATGTCTATCGGGGTGGGTTATACCCTCCCTTTCGAAATGTTTGCCGCCGACTGGATCAATGCCGGGGAGTTCGCCCAGGCACTGAATGCAAAACGGCTGCCGGGAGTGACTTTCCGTCCCATCCACCTGAAACCGTACTATGCGGTTGGACAAGGAAGCAATTTTCAAGGGGTACAAATATACCTGACTGATTTCAGGAAGGTACGCCTGTCGGATATACAGTTCCATGTAATGGAGGTAGCCGCACAACTCTATCCCGACAAGAAAGTGTTCGATCACGCTCCCGAAAACCGGTTCGACATGTTCGACAAAGTAAGCGGCAGCAACTTGATCCGTCTGGAGTTTTCCAGGAACCATCGTTTTGCCGATATTCAGTCCTATTGGACAAAAGATGAAAAAGCATTCAAAAGATTATCGAAGAAATATTACCTTTACAGATAGTATGCTTCGCATGATAATAATGCATTTCGTGCAATAATGGCTGCGCTGAAAGTGGCTGTACCAATAATGCACCTCGTTTGATAAAAGATATTGATATTAAATGTAATTGGTAATTAATAATTGGTAATTGGTAATTGGTAATTTTAAAATATATGAACACATCTGATCCTTCCCAACAGAGCAGCCGTTTACTCTCGCTCGACATTCTCCGGGGAATTACTATCGCCGGAATGATCATGGTCAATAATCCCGGTTCATGGAGTTCGGTCTATGCTCCTCTTCGTCATGCACATTGGGATGGACTTACACCCACCGACCTGGTATTTCCGTTCTTTATGTTTATCATGGGCGTATCCACCTTTATGTCATTGCGAAAATTCCATTTCGAACCGTCCAAAGCAGCCATCTGGAAAATTGTACGGCGTACCGCCCTAATTTTCGTGATTGGTCTGGCACTGGGATGGTTTGGGCAATTGTGCAGGGGATTGGCCTCGGGAGAACCTTTCACACAGGCTGCCACTCATTTCGACACCCTCCGTATCTTAGGCGTCCTCCAACGATTGGGGCTGGCTTATGGCTTCGCAGCACTGACCGCTATATTTGTAAAAAGTAAATATATACCCTGGATAATCGCACTGCTACTATTAGGATATTTCCTGATCCTCCAGTTTGGAAAAGGATTCGAAATGTCGGAACAGAATATTATAGCCGTGATCGATAGAGCATTATGGGGACCAGATCATATGTATAAAGATCAGACTCCTTCAGGCGAATGGATAGCATTCGATCCGGAAGGTCTGCTCAGCACACTTCCCTCTATCGCTCACGTATTGATTGGATTTCTTTTCGGAAAATTGATCATTAATAATAAGGATAACCATATCCGCGTCGAAAAACTATTGATCTGGGGGACTCTCCTCGCATTCTCCGGATTACTATTGCAATACGGTTGTCCCATCAACAAGAAAATATGGAGTCCCACTTTTGTCCTTACAACCACCGGTTTTGCCGCCCAACTATTAGGCCTACTTATCTGGATCATCGATATCAATAAAAAAGAGAGATGGAGCCGGTTCTTCCATGCTTTTGGAGTAAATCCGCTGATCGTCTATGTATTCGCGGGCGTACTGGCTAACCTGTTTTCCAATGTCAAGTTTACCTGGCAGGGTGAAATTATTTCCATCAAAGCATTCGTTTATGGAGTATTAATACATCCTTGGGGCGGTGGTTATTTTGGATCACTGCTCTACGCTCTCCTGTTTGTCACAGTCTGTTGGCTTTTTGGATATATCCTCTATAAACGGAATATCTATATCAAATTATAGTATGTTTCGCACGATAAAAAAAGAATAGTCATGCAAATAGAAGATTTGGAAATTTACAAAATATGCAGGAAATTTTAATCGCTGACAGTGGCGCTACCAAAACGGACTGGTGTCTTATTAGAGAGAGGGAGATTCTATACCGTTTTTCCGGAAAAGGCATTAGCCCAATCCATCAAACAGGAGAAAACATTGCAGAAGAGATCAGTTCACATGTACTTCCCCTATTAAAAGATGCCGATATTGGATCTATTTATTTCTACGGAGCAGGATGTATCCCTGAGAAAATAGATTTGGTACGCGATGCGATTTATCAATCATTTCCTATTGATTCCATCCAGGTTTATAGCGACCTGATAGCGGCTGCACATAGCCTTTGTGGTCACAAAACTGGTATTGCCTGTATTCTGGGGACAGGAAGTAATTCCTGCGAATGGGATGGATTCAATATTTTGAAACAGATCTCCCCACTCGGTTATATTCTGGGAGACGAAGGAAGTGGTGCTGTACTGGGAAAAAATCTGGTAGGAGATGCATTGAAAAACCAACTCACCAATGGATTGAAAGAAGCACTGCTCAATGAGTATGACCTTACCCCCGCTCTCATCATTGACAAAGTGTATCGCCAACCTTTCCCCAGCCGTTTTCTGGCAAGCCTCTGTCCGTTTCTGCTCAAACATATTGATGATCCAACAATCCGAAAAATTGTCTCTCGTAGTTTTTCCGATTTTTTTGAAAGGAACGTGATGCAATACGATTATCAAAATAATAACATTAATTTTGTAGGCTCAATCGCATGGTATTTTTCCGATCTGCTGAAGGAGATCGCGGCAGAAAAAGGGTTAAAGATCGGGAGAATCGCCCAATCACCCATGCAGGGGCTGATAGAATATTATAATTACTAATTACAAATGACTAATTAATTGGATTAAGTACATTAGCCTATTGGCACTACTCGCCCCGACGAGTCGGGATTAGCACATCAACACACCAACAAATCACCACATCAACTATGTCTTTCAGTAAAATAACAGAGCAATCATCGCTTTATGACAACTTAGAGGAGAAATCGGTTCTCGAGATTCTCACCGATATTAATCAGGAGGATCAGAAAGTGGCAATTGCCGTACAAAAGAGCATCCCCGAAATAGAAAAACTGGTGACAGGGATAGTGACAAGGATGCACCGGGGAGGACGTCTTTTCTACATAGGCGCGGGCACGAGCGGCAGGCTCGGCGTGCTCGATGCCTCTGAAATCCCACCTACTTTTGGTATGCCCGACACCTATGTGATCGGCCTGATTGCGGGAGGAGACGTCGCATTACGTAATCCGGTGGAAGCAGCCGAAGACAATCTCGAAAAAGCATGGGAAGAACTTACAGCACATAAGATCGATCAAAACGATATATTGGTAGGTATTGCAGCTTCTGGCACCACCCCTTATGTGATAGGAGCGTTGCGTCGCGCACGTGAAAAGGGTATCCTTACGGCAGCTATATGCTGTAATCCAGGCTCTCCTGTGGCAGCCGAAGCAGAGATCAAGATAGAACCTATTGTCGGACCGGAATACGTGACCGGCAGTACCCGGATGAAGGCAGGAACGGCACAGAAGATGGTGCTCAATATGATCACGACAACGACTATGATTAAACTCGGGAGGGTAAAAGGAAACCGGATGGTAAATATGCAGCTCACCAATCAAAAGTTAGTGGATAGAGGCACACGCATGATCATCGATGAATTGGGATTATCCTATGAACAGGCAAAAAACCTGCTGCTGCTCCATGGGTCGGTCAAAAATGCCATCAATAGTTATCATTCTAAAAAGCAATAAGACTATATTATGGCGATCATCATTTATACAGATCATCCCGACCTCTTACTGGACAAGATCTATGAGGCGATAGAGAACAAAAAAGCAGATAGATGGGTAGCGACAACCGACGGTTACCTTACCTATGGTTCGCTTTTGTGGAAGAATGAAGCTTTTTTTAAGCCTCAGATCTGGGTAGACGACAAACAACTCCGTTTCGGACTGATAAAGCGAAAGGACAGAAAACATATCTCAACAAAACTATACACCGCTTTTCATACAAAACTGATTGAGTTGCTGCTATCCCGATTCGACCGGGATTTCCGGAACGTAACGGCTACAGCCGCACGTACAGAACCCGACCGGTTTTGATATTCTATTCCCTATTTTCATTTTTCACTTTTCATTTTGTATCTATGATCAAAAATCTAACACTTTTACTATTCATCGCTTTGTTCACTTCTGCGATAGCACAAGAGATAGAATACAAAACTATTTCAGGCATTCCCTATTATACCGAAGAGATACGTCAGCAAGAGAGCTATATCAATGAGCGATGCCTACTCGATATCTACTATCCGGTAAATAAAAAAGATTTTACCACAATCGTCTGGTTTCACGGCGGTGGCCTGACAGGAGGAAATAAAGAGCTTCCCGAAGCATTGAGAAACAAAGAACTCTGTATTATTGGTGTGAACTATCGCCTTGCTCCCAGAGTGAAAGCGCCTGCTTATATTGAAGATGCGGCGGCGGCAGTGGCATGGGTTTTTAAGAATATAAGTGAATATGGCGGTGATGCTTCACAGATATTCATATCAGGACATTCTGCGGGAGGATAC
>JBAYRG010000155.1:0-7248 GCA_041676805.1 Proteiniphilum sp. | reverse complement strand
CCCGGTGCCGGCTCTTTCAATAGGGTAGGGGTGATCTCTTCAACAATCCTTATGGGTTCCACTCTCTGGGAGACCATCTTTCCGGCAGGGTCATCGGTATTATGCGCCCAGGCCCATTCTTGGTTCATCAATCCCGGAGGCACGCCCGGTTCATATATTTGGGGATTTTCAAGGCGGGCATCGTAATGCTCCCCGTCAAAAATGGTCGAATATTTTATCGGGCCGGTCGTTACCGATCGGAACCTGTCGGATGTGAGGATTTCCGTGGTGTCGTCCTGGTAAGTTATTTCCACCTGTATGCGTAACCTGGGAGAACCTAACCATCCCTGGGCAACGGGTATGACAAAACTGTTGGGGGCTTGCAACAGATAGTCTGCGATGTCGTAAGTGACATAATAAACCCTTGTGCCATAGCTGCTTTGAGCAGGATCCAATACGTTGTTCCCCACTTTTTTACGATTGATATAGAGTTAATAATAACCAAGTCCCGAGATATAGGCGCGGGCCTGTTTGATCTTCTCGCGGGGGTACAGGGTTCCTTTGAAATATTGCACTCTGCCCGGCATTCCCGGCACATAACCGATCCATCCGGACAGCCACTCTTCCTGGCCCAAGAGTCCCGTCTCGAAAAAGGCGGGTTCCGACCAGTCCGATGCTGTTCCTTCATTTTGCCAGGCCTTTACTTTCCAATAATAACGTTGTCTGCTTTTCAGTTTCCAGTTGTCGTGGTAAATTCCCGTGGACTGCGATGAGTTTATCTTCCCGCTGTCCCAAATGTCACCGTTACCGGCATTAAGCTTCTCAAGAGAAGAAGAAATAATAATATGATAAGCTGTTTGTGTAAGTCCTCTTTGACCTGACTCCAGGCGCCAACTTAATTGAGGGAGGAAGTCGATGCCGATGGGGTCTTTTTCATAATCGGCTTTTAAATCAATTACTCTTAATGGTTGCATCTGTTCCTCCGCATATAAATGGGGAATACTGAACAGTACCAATAATAGGTACGCAATAAAGTGATAATTTTTTCTTCTCATGCTTTTCTTTTTCAAAAGGAGTATTAATGACTATTTTTACTACTGGAACAAAGGTAATGGAGATATGACCTGATGTTGTTGTAATATTTGTTCGCTTTTTTGTACATTCAGGTTTATTTTTCTGAACGCTTGTAATTTTTTCATTTTTTTATGGTACAAATTATCCAGTATGAATATTAGTTCGTATTTTACCGCCTGAAATCTTCAGCACATTCTATTTTTATGATGAAATTCAAATCGAAATGAAGCATATCTGTCTTAAGGAAATATTTTTAATCATAACAGTGCTGTTATGTTCCTCCTTCATTAAGAAACCTCAAAAGCCAAATGATGGTCGAGTGGTTCAGTCAATGGAGGAGCCCTATCTTTCAGCCGATATCTCTTTTCTCGATGTGAATTCTTTTGCCCAGGATTCGTTAGGAAATATGTGGATGGCTACTTTGGGAGGATTGAACAGGTATAATGGTTATGAGTTTGAACATTTTTTACATAATTCATCGGATAGCACATCTCTTCGACACGATTTTGTGTTTTCTTTATTGATAGACTCGTCGCAAAACTTCTGGGTGGGGACGGCCAATGGAGTAAGTAGTTTTGATGTGAAGACAAACCGTTTTAGGCATTATGGGGGTATGATCACCCCGGCATATTCTTTCTTTGAAGATCATCAGGGGCAAATCTGGGTTGCCACACCTTCCGGTCCCGGTATAATCGATAAAGAAAAAACAAACGTACTTTTTCCATTTGAGTCCCGGTTCGTCAATTTGTTTTGGGAAGACAGCTCACACCGATTGTGGATGGGGTTGAATGATGAGCAGGGATTGGCCGTTCGAAAAGATTCATTGACCTGGGAGTACTACACGTTGCCGGAAAAGAAGAGCGTGACCTGTATCTATTCTGATCCCCAGGGTACATGGTGGCTGGGTACCAATGCGGGGATCATTCTTTTCGATCCCTTGTCCCACACCTTTAAGGAACCTGAGATCTCCACCCCCGGAAATGAGAAGTTGAACAGGACTCAAATCAATTTCATCAAAGAGATTGAACCGCTGACACTATTAATAGGTACTACTACGGAGGGTTTTTTCTATTACGATATTATTTCGAAGGAGTTAAAGCATAATACTCCGGCCCGTTTTAATCCTTTCTATTCTTCCCAGTTGCATACCTGTTATATCAACAGGCAGGGAAACATATGGATTGGAACGTACGATAAGGGTTTTGTGATAGGTAACAAACAGTCGGATTGTTTTAATGTCGATCAGGTACTCAGTGATAAGTTTGCAGGAAAGTTCGTTACGCGTGTGCTGGAAGATGAGAAGGGCTATTTCTGGATTGCCACCCGTTATGATGGACTCTACAGATACTCTCCTTCAGGAGAGTTCAATAAATTTGAAAATCTTGATATGTATCCGGATAAAAAAGAATTTCTGGAGGTGCTTTTTGTGGATTCACAACAGAATATATGGATTGCTTTTGAAACTCAATTGTTGGTGGCCAACGTGACGAATGACGGGCAGATGCATGTTCGAAATCGCTTTCATATAGAAAATGTAAGGACGATCAAAGAAGACCGCGAGAACAATATATGGTTGGGCAGCTGGGATGGGTTATTCAGGATAAGCATTGAGGATGGCAAAGTAAGGAACGATAAGATTCATCCTTTCACTATCTCTGATATCTGTATCCTTGATTCGGGAGACATCCTTTTCTCTTCATTTGGACAAGGTATTTTCGAGATCAGGAAAAATAGTCCGGAGCCCCGGTTACTAGAATTTCCCAGTGAGTTCTTCCCTATAACCAGCGCAAGTATCACCCTGTTTGAAGATGAGCGGCATCATATCTGGATAGGCAGTTACGGAAATGGCGCCATTTATTGCAATGGGGATGAATACCGGGTGTTTTCCAAGAAAAAAGGATTACCAAGCAATAATGTACTTTGTTTTCTGGAAGACTTGAACGGAGATATCTGGATGAGTACCTCCCATGGTATTTCCAGATTGAAACGCTCTCCGAACAATACTAATACTGTGATTACCAATTTCTTTAAGACTGATGGCACTCTGGGTGATCAATATCATGAAAAGGCGGGATGCAGGAGCACAGATGGACGGTTGTTTTTTGCTGGAAATCATGGACTCACTTTCTTTAATCCCTCCACGATTGTCCCCAACGACCATTCTCCCATTATCAATATAGAAGATCTAAAGATATTCCACCAAAGTGTCAGGCCTGCAGCGCGGGGTTCTGTTTTAAAAGAAAACATCGCCTATACCAAAGATATTGTCCTCAGCCATACACAAACGACCCTCTCTTTGGATTATGCCGGAATAGATTTCTCCGCACCTCATAAACTTACCTATAGATACAAACTGGAGGGGTTTGACAAGCAATGGAACCATGTGGGCGATTTTCGGAGGGCGACCTATTCCAACCTTCCCGCAGGGAAATATACCTTTTATGTAAGCGCGATGAGTGGTGACGGGATTGAAAGCGTTGCGCCCGCAAAATTACACATTAGGGTAAAACCCGCGCCATGGTTTTCATGGCAAGCTTGGCTCTGTTATTCTATTTTGCTTCTGGGAATGATATTTTACCTGTTACGGTTTTGGTTTAACGTGAAGATAAACAGGCAATTGATTGAAATGGAGCATAATGAGAGGATGCGTGAAAAAGAGGTTTCGAGGATGAAGATCAATTTTTTCACCAACATCTCACATGAAATCCGTACCCCGTTGACGTTGATCTCTGCTCCGCTGGAGAAACTCTATACAACCGTAAAATTTGATGAAGCCAATTTGAAGTTATTGGATACTGTTTACCGGAATGTCCAAAGGATGTTGCAATTAGTGAATCAACTTATGGATTTCGTAAAAATGGAGAACGGCGTGCTATCGTTGCATGTCCAATTGGTGGATATTATCCGGACATTGGAGCATATTTACGAATCATTCTTTTATTTGGCGGAAAGAAAGGGTGTGAAATTATTGTTTGATCCCCAGTTTGATGGGCAACAGGTATGGATTGATACGGATAAAATAGAGAAGATAATGTATAATTTACTCTCCAATGCCATAAAGCATACGCCTGAAAATGGGGTGGTTAAAATCTATACGTGCTTGCTAAACAGGGAGGAGTCTGTTTTTAAATATGGTAATAGACTTCAACCCGGCTGCAATTCGTTCGTGGAGATTATCGTTTCCGATTCGGGTCCCGGTATTCCCGAGGATAAGCTTAAGGAGCTTTTCATCCGTTATCGTCAAATTGACGGCTCATCAGGATTCAATGTTGACTATAGCGGTAGCGGCATTGGGCTGCATTACACCAAAGCGCTCGTAGAAAACCATAAAGGAGAGATATCGGCCCGGGTAAAACCGGAAAAGGGAATGGAGTTTTCTTTCATTATCCCGGCAGATGATGTCTATGCCAAAAAGGATAAGGGAACAGAGAAGAAAGATATTTTCACGACAGAGCTGTCTAACACGCGATTGGTTTTAGAAAAGGATACTGAAGCGTCAGATCGGAAAAAGCGCTATTTAGTTTTAATCGTGGAAGACAATGTGGAATTAATGGATTTTATCTCCGACCTGCTCTCCGGAGAATACGATGTGATAGAAGCATATAATGGAAATAACGCATTGGAAATTCTACAAAAGAAATCGCCCGATTTGATATTAAGTGATGTATTGATGCCGGGTATCTCCGGTTATGAATTGTGTGCCCGTGTGAAAAACAATCCTGAGCAGTGCCATATCCCGGTGGTGTTACTCACCGCGAAGACAGCTATGCCGGATCAGATAGAGGGGCTCGAACTGGGTGCAAATGCCTATATCTGCAAGCCATTTAATGCCGATTATCTTTTGTTGATAATTCGTAACTTTCTGGAAAACAAGGAGGTGTTGCGACGGTATTTTTCAACACCCCGAAAGAAAGTGGGTGATCCCATACCGGTTACTTTGAACCGTTATGACCAAATATTTATGGATAAATTGACCCTTCTGCTCGAAACGAAACTGTCCGATCCGGATCTGAATATAGACTATCTAGCCCGGGAATTGGGATTTAGTAGGACTGCCTTTTATAGAAAAATAAAAGGCCTTACAGGTGTCTCACCCAATGAATTTCTGAAAGATTATCGGCTGAAATGTGCTGCCGAAAAGATATCTGATGATTCGGCATCTCTGATGGATATTTCTGAGCAAACCGGTTTCAGCTCCTATTCTTATTTTTCAAAATCGTTCAAAAAACATTTTGGTGTGACACCTACCGACTATGGCAAGATGTAACAGCAGGAAATTTTCGATATCAGGAATGATGAATATCTTGTAATAATTACAAAATAAAAATAGTACCAATAAAGATCGAATTATTGTACCGTTGTTGTAAACGAGTGATTCCCGCTCCCGACGGATATGTAATCATCCTGTTGAGGCAGATACAGCTTGGCGGTACAATTAAGAGGAACGGATAGATCCATTTTGAATTGATCTCCTTCAATTTTCCAGCTTACGGCGATTGTTCCATATAGGGTGTCATAAGATGCATCTACAAATTTCAGGTCCCCCACTGGCTTGGGGGCGATCACAAAGTTCTGGAAACCGCTGTAATCCTCTGTTGTTATTCCTGCCAGTGATTGGTAGAACCATTCTTCTATCTGTCCCATCATAAAATGATTCCAGGATGCGCCGTCCCTGGGATCCCACAGTTCGGTAAGCGTGGTAATACCGAATTGCAATTGAAATCCGTATCCCGGGACTTCCCGGTGATTATGCATCTTGTACATGATCTCATCCAATCCGTTGTTGGCCAGCGACTGAAACAGATACCTGTTACCCGGATTACCTGTGGAGAGCCGGTAACCTTTCTCTTCTATGTCTTTCACCAGATTGTCTAATACGGCCTGCTTGTATTGGGGCTCCACAATACCCGCAAAAAGCGGCATGGCATTTGAAGCTTGACTCCCGGTACCGTATTGACAGGTGTTTTCATCAAAGAACTCTTTATTGAATGCCTCCTTTACCTGTCTGGCAAGATCCGTGTAATAGGTGAAATCGGCGCTATTGTTAGTTATTTCGGCTGCCTGTGTCAGGTAATCTATCGCCATATAATAATGGGCGGATGCTGACAAGGGGACTGGTGTGTTCTTAGATACGCCATAGGGCTCCTCTTCACGGTAATCGCACCAGTCGCCCAACCCGTGGGAGACGATATGGCCGGTAGCTGTAGTGGAGAGGTAATCGACATATCTCTTCATTACGTCGTAATATTCCATGATTAGAGATTTATCCCCATAGAATCTGTAATAGTTGAAGGGGAGGAAAACAGCTGTACTTCCCCATTCGGGGGAGTCGCGGAAGCCACCTTCAAAGACAACGTATTCGGGGGCGATATCGGGGACAAGGCCGTTTGGCAACTGGGCGTCGCGTATATCCCGCATGATCTTTGGAGCGAATGTAGTTAAATCAAAATTATAAAATAACCCCGGCCCGTTCAGATGTACCTGTTCCAGCCATCCTAATTTCTCACGGTGGGGACAATCGGTGAACACCGCATGCATATTACTTTTGATAGCATTCACTATGATCCGGTGGGTCTCATTGAATATCTCATTGGAACAGTGGAAGCGGCCTGTGGGTCTGTTAGAATTATAAACGAAATGAGATTTCACCTCCTCGGGCTGTATGCCGTCCACCTGGATATATTTATAACCATAATAGGCGAAACGAGGTTGCCATACCTCCTGGCCCCCTCCCTTCAAGGTATATTCGTAATAGTGTGGCGATCCCGATTGTGACTGGTTGACAGCGCCGTCTTCATGAATCCGTTCACCAACTGTCAATCTCACCTTGTCGCCCGCCTTGCCCGATACCTTGATGCTTGGGAAACCGGAGAGATTCTGCCCCATGTCGTAGACATGCGCATTGCCTACCTTTTTTATCTCCACGGGTGTGTAGGTCTCGAGTATTTTTACAGAGGCGGTCGTCTGCGGGGTGAGTCGGCCGTTGGGTGCGCCTTGTACCACTACCGGCTGCCAGGCAGAGTCGTCAAACCCCTGTTTGTCCCACCCTTTTTGTTCCAGTCCGGCATCATAATCTTCACCGCCAAACATATCGTTGAAGAGAATGGGGCTGGGGGCATATCTCCAGCTTCCATCCGAGCTGATTTCTTGTTCTGTACCATCCTTATAGGTTATACGGAGTTTGAAAAAGAGGGT
>JBAYRG010000154.1:0-7250 GCA_041676805.1 Proteiniphilum sp. | reverse complement strand
TTCCTGGTTGCTGTGATGCCTTTCTCATAGTGTGGAAAAATGTAATCACCCGGCACCATCGACCGGATACCGTATTTATTGATAATGTCCCATGTCTCAGCCTTCAAGGAAACAGTTATCTTTTTTGCATCCTTCCGGGTGCGCTTGGTTTTTTCTCTCCGGTAGGTTAAAATGTCATCGTCAATATCCACCCACTTCAAAGAACAAAAATCTTTTACATTCATACCATTGCACAAATACAAAAATATCCAGTAATCACGTGCCATCTCTTCAGTGCTTCCCGGATCAGCTTCATAGTTATAAATACGTGCTATCTCCTCAAGGGTTAACGCCTTCTTTATATTTTTCCCGGAAGGAATTTCATATTTACCACTACCAAACGGATATAATTTCCTGTCAATGTCTTGTTGATTAAATATCGACCTCAAGGCTCTCAAATATATTCCAACGGTGGTAATACTTTTCCCTTCGTCTAACATCCAACGCTCATACTTTTTTAAAAAACTTGGTGTTATATCGGTAAACTTCAAATTCATTTTATAGCTTTCCAGGTTTGTTATTGACGCTCTGTAATTTATAGCTGTTGCGATGCGCCCTTCTGTCTCCAGGTCTCTGATATGCTTATCAAAAGCGAATGAAACACTACCGAATACATCCCTACCTTCAAGGTACATTTCATCAAACTTTTCAAACGAGAACGCTGTATCTAATTTATTAATGATTTTCTCAGCCTTGGTTAAATACGTGGTTAACTTGGTGTTTATTTCCTTCTGCTCATCAGTCCTTCGAACGGCTGTCAATATTTTCTCGAGTTCACTCTTTCCGATTATTTCACCCTCTTTGTTTCTTGGTGCCGGCTTTAAGTCTATATTAGTAGAGTAATACATATATTTCCGGTTAAAATATACTCTTACCTTAACATTGCTTAGTCCGTCCGCTTTTTCCCTGGTGTCTAAATAGAGTTCCGCCTTTGCTCTCATAGTTATTTTGTTTTAATCTGTGAAAAATGTGACGCTTTTTTTAAAACCTATCTGGTGTAAAATTTCATTCTGTGAAAAATGTGACAAAATTTTATAAACCTATCTGGTGTAAAAAAAATCACTGTTTAAAGATCCTTCAAAATGCTTTGTAAAACATTTGTAAAACAAATGTACTATAATAACTATAAACAAACAAATAATAACTACCATTTAATACATTAATTTTTAAGGCTTAAACTATGCTTTGTTGTGTTTTATTATTTGCTTATTTTGCGTATTTTTTTGACTGGCAGTCAAAAGGTCATCGGTTCGACTCCGATATTCTCCACCTCTTGGGACAAGTCTAAAAAAGATAGATTTGTCCCATTTTTTTTGTATTTTAATTCACGACTGTTCTGATAAATAAGAGAGAGCTGAATTTATTCTTCCGGTTCGATGCCGATGAAGAAATCCGTTTTTTCAAATACCAGAAACCGGTCATAGTTGCGAAACTAATATACTATAATCAATTTATTCAACGTGTATAGGACTCAATGACGGACTATTTCGAAAGATGTAGTCCGTTTTTTATTGGAATATTCCACCACTCCACTTTTCAAAATTCGTGGTGCTTCTTCACGTTTTCCATATATCCTATGGCTATTGGAAGTACAACCACTACAAGATCACAATACCATTTTTCTCGCACAACTCAAGGGCCATTTCCCGGAGGCGGTATTTTTGTATCTTACCGCTGCCGGTCATCGGGAACGTATCCACAAAGAATACATAACGGGGTATCTTGTATTTGGCAATATGCCCTTTACAGAAATCACGCACATCTTCGGTCTCCAGTTGGGATCCCTCCTTGCGGATAATAAAAGCGCCCACATCTTCGCCGTACCTCTCCGAAGCTACCGCCACCACCTGCACATCCTTCACTCCCGGCATCCTGTAAAGATAATCCTCCACCTCTTTGGGAGAGATGTTCTCTCCTCCCCTGATGATCATATCCTTGATACGCCCAGTAATACGATAGTTTCCATTCTCGTCCTTTACACCCAGGTCACCCGAATGCATGAAACCGTTCGCGTCAATCACGTCGGCGGTCGCTTCCGGATTTTTGTAGTAACCTTTCATCACATTATACCCGCGGCAGCACATTTCACCCTGCACTCCCACGGGACACTCTGTGCCCGTCTCAGGATCAAGCACTTTCACTTCGGTAAACTCATAATCGCCACCTACGGTGGTGCAGCGCACATCAAACGGGTCATCCACACGGCTCTGTGTCATGCCGGGTGAAGTCTCCGTCATCCCATAGACACTGGTGAGATCCATATACATCTTTTCGTTCACCTGCCGCATCAGCTCTTCGGGACAGAGGGCGCCTGCCATGATTCCTGTGCGAAGGGAACGCACATCGAACAGTTCGAACATGGGGTGGTTGAGTTGGGCGATGAACATGGTGGGAACCCCATGCAATACGGTACACCGTTCCTTGTGGATGGAAGCAAGCGTGACCAATGGGTCGAAACGCTCCACCATCACCTGCGTGCTGCCGTGTGTCAGGCAACACATGGTGGCAAGCACCACACCGAAACAGTGAAACAAAGGCACACAGACACAACATTTGTCGGAGGCGGTGAATTGCATGTGCACGCCGGTCAGATAGCCGTTGTTGGCGATATTATGATGGGTAAGCATCACCCCTTTCGGGAATCCTGTCGTCCCCGAAGTGTACTGCATATTCACCACATCGTGGCAGTGGGTAAGAGAGCGCAATCTTTGAAACTCCCGGTCGGGAACATTTTTTCCGAGCAGCAGCAATTCGGCGGTGTTATACATTCCCCGGTATTTTTCCTGACCAATATAGACGACGTTCCTCAATGCGGTAAAACGGTCCGATTTGAGTTTTCCACGCTGCATGTTTTTCAGTTCCGGCACCAATTCATAGATGATATCGGTATAATTGCTTCCGGGGACCCCATCGGTCATGCACAAGGTATGCATATCCGAGTCTTTCATCAGGTAGGAAATCTCTTCGGTACGATAATTGGTGTTCACCGTCACCGCCACAGCCCCGATTTTTGCGGTGGCATACAGGAAAGTCAGCCAATCGGGCACGTTCTGCGCCCAGATTCCCACATTACTCCCCCGGGTGACTCCGATGGAGATCAGTCCTTTTGCCATATCATCCACCCTTTTGTTGAAGGTATCCCAAGTAAAACGTAGGTTACGGTCGGAATAAACAATATACTCTTTGCCGGGTGTCTCTTTTGCCCAATATTCCAGCCAGTCGCCCAATGTCCTGTCGGAAAGCTGCATACCTGATTGATTTGTCATGGTCATGAACGGATTTTTCTGTAGTACGATATAAATTTATGAGGGAGAATAGACAATTCCCAGTATCTTCGCGGTGGAATCCCCTCCGGCCGTCACCAGATGATTTACAATGGAGTCGTAATAGATACTATCGCCCTTATGCAATTCATACCTCTCTTGTCCATAATGCACGACAACGGTTCCCTCCAATACAAAAAGGAACTCTTCACCCTCGTGGGATGAATAACTCCCGGGTTCAGTGACTGCCCTGATATCAATGAGGAACGGTTCCATGTTTCGTCCGGCTTTCCTCGCCGCCAACGACATGAAATCCATGTGGGAGTGATTGTCGGTCAGATGGCTCGTGAAGGTAACGGTAGGAGATGCATCGGTATGTCGGTTCACCACAGGCCCTAACTCTTCACTATCGTCAAGAAAGGTACCCGGACGCACGCCCAAAGCGCGCGCTATTTTAATCAATGAGGCAAGGGACGGGATTCGCTCATCTTCGAGTATCCTGTTTACCTGCTCCACCTTCAGGCCGGCTCCAGCTGCCAGCTCTTCAGCCGATATATTTTTACCGGCACATAAAGTCTTTATTTTTTCCGTAACTGTTGTCATCTCTATTTTTATTAAGATTGCAAAAATAACGTAATATAAACAAATGGGCAAATTTTATTTAAAGATGTCGTTTTTTCAGCCTATTTTATACTGATTCTATTTTGAAACATCTATTTTTCTATCAATTCATTTCTGTAACTAAAACAAAAGATACATCTTTTCTCAAGAGTTCCGGTTCAGGAATCATTTTTTGCCCCCATTTGAGGCATCAATAAATAAGTACAGAAAATATGTTCCTTGGTGGGCATAATCTGCATACTCCACTACAAAGACAGACCTTTTAGAAGAGTCAAAATTTGTATTTACATTTTTTACAATTTTTCATCCTTATCCACTTTTCAATAAGCTTTAATATGAATGTTTGTTTCGACAAAAACTTATTCAATTATTGCTCTCCAATGACAATAAGAACTGTTCGATGGCGCCCCTGACCTGGGTGCGGGTTCCATTGAACTTGTTTACCATCACGGTAAATGCATATTTTTTATTCCCGTCGATAAGGTAACCGGAAAAACACTGTACCCCTCCGATGCTGCCACTCTTCACGAAAACCTTTCCGTTTAACCTGCTATTCCGGAGGAACCCCCGCACTGTTCCCTCCTGCCCTGCTTTTGGCAACGAGTTGAAGAATACCGATGAGTGCTTGCTCTTATTATGCATATACACTAACAGGTCTGTCAGGAACTGTGCGCTGACCACATCTTGCGGTGCCAATCCGCAACCGTCGTACATCTGCAGCGAGGAGGTGGAAATGCCTCTTCCTTTCCAAAATGTATCCACATACTCAATGCCGCCCTCCAACGCGTCGGCGTAGATATCCCCTTTGCTGTAACGACCAAGCGTACGGATCAGGTGCTCTGTATAATGGTTATTGCTCTCCACATTCACTCCCCGGATGATATCTTTCATGGGGCGGGAGATGTGTGTAAAGATCACCTTCCCCACACGATAAGCAACACCCTTACGATCCGTCACGCAATTTCGCGAAAGATAATCATTGCGTGCCGTCCCTGTCTTGGCGATTTTAAAACCGGCACGGGAGAGGTAGTCGGCCAATGTCTGTCCCAAGAACAATCCCGGATCAGGGATATCTCCCTTTATACTGAATTCCGTCCTGCCCGCAGGTATATCTCCTCTCACCTCCCTGTCGTATGAAAAAGGTGCCCCGTAGATATAGCCGTTATCCTGTCCTGAATTATTCAACGAGAGCGAATTGCGCATGGTCAAATCCTTCATTTCGGGTTCTGTTCGCAGTATCTTCGGACAACCATTCCTGTCGGTCGTATTAAAGAACAGACGGTAGCTATTATCAAAAATACTGATACCATAGGCACCAGCAGCATAATAGTTTCCCAAATCGCCCCATGTCCAATCGGACGAAACGCCATCATACCCAAACAGATTATCCACCATATAAATGGTATACTCCTTGTCTTTGGGAAGCACCTTTTCAAGGGCATTGGCAACATTGATAAAAAAGGCGTTTTTATTTTCGCCAAAGGCTTCACTTCCCAGTGTGGGATCTCCGGAACCCAACACTAAGATACGGGAGGAGTTATCGGCATCGATCGCCACCTCTGTCTTGTATTGGAAGTTATCTCCAAACGTCTCTAAGGCTGTGGCTGTAGTCAGCAGTTTGAATGTCGATGCAGGCGTAAGCGATTTCTCCGCATCGTGTGCTACAACACTTTTCCCGGTTTCCAGCTCCACTACCGAGACTCCCACCGAAGCATGCTTCAACACCGGATGATTGATAAAACGCTGCAATGCCGTCTGCGACTGTGAGTAACCAAATCCGGTTGTCAAAAGAAAAAAAGCTGAGAAAAGGAGATATTTTTTCATCGGTTTTAAATTTATCAATATTGCGCTTCAATCGTTAAATAATTGGATATAATCTTATTCATATAGATGGCTATACAAGACCATTATCCATACAAAATTTTTCTCTTTTCTTTTCCACCAACGCCCAGAATAATTCGCTTTCAAGATATTCATCAGAGATATTCTTTTTTAGGATCTCTTCCTGATGTACTTTCTGTTCATATATTTTTATAGGGTCTTCCAGTAAGGACAGGTCACTTTCGAATGAGACAATATCTGGAAATTGCTTCAATTCTTCCACAATCTGCCTTCCTTCTGGCGAAGAGATGTCTATTGTAACTTTAATTTCTTTCATAATTACCACATTTTATATTGATGGGGCAAATATACAATATTATTTATTATCAAAGTTGATCACAAGTTGTTCTCATATAATAAGTTTTAGCATAGGAGTAATTATTTTCTCTATTCTCATTTTTCTTGCATAGTTCATCAACTTTTCAAGATTTCGGTCTTTAGACTGCATATAGTTTTTCAACACTTCATACGTGATCTCATCACCTACCTTATTGCGAAATTTCACAGCATCACACACCGATTTTTCTATGTCGTATATTCTAAATCCTTCATGGCTACTAATACCGAGTCGGAATTGCTCTTCACTCCAATAATAGAATTTTACAGGAGGATAATCAATCTTGGAGGGAGTAGCTTTGTGTGCCACTGCCAAATGATACTGAAAAGGTACTGTAGTAGAAAGTTGATAAAAATGCCAAGCCGAAAACAAACACAAAACCGCGTTGGGATAATACCTTACAATATCCTCCTGCTCATTGTAATCGTTCGCTTCATCATACCGAAACAACCCCTTTTTTATTTTCTCTACTTCGTTGGCATCTATCATTTTATTAAGCAGTGCATAAACGACGGGTTGATAGCCAAAGTCTTTACTCTTTAGCCATCCTTGATTCTCTTTAAACCTTTGTATAAGTATCTCCTTATTCATAACATGTAAATTCACGGCAAATGTTTATATTTGCCGTGAATTTACATATCATTTATTATATTTTTATATTTCTGGTGATATTTTGTCATCGAATTCATATTTATCTATCTTGTTTTTTGATGATTAAATAATTGGATATAATTTTAATTTGTTGAGATATTGAAGTTATCGAAAAAAAGAAAAGGAAACAGAGACAGGGAGACAGAGATATAAGGAGGGGTCGGGGGTGTAAGTGGTAATAATGCACACTCCAGTACCGACCTCTACACACAATAAATGTATTCAATATACACATTATCAATATATTCAGAACTCCTGATCCCCTTCTTGAGGATCAATAATTTGCAAAGGCGTTATTGAAAACAAAAAAGTCGTAACTTTGAAAAAAATTATGTGTCATGCAGTTCCAATTACCCTTATTCCCGATTGACATAAAAATGGTCAACGATATAGTCGGCTTCCGTGAGCAGGACGGTTTCGTCTATTACCTTCACAGCGGGAACCCGATCTATTGCCAC
>JBAYRG010000153.1:0-7275 GCA_041676805.1 Proteiniphilum sp. | reverse complement strand
ATGACCGAGTATTACCAGCATCCCCTATATTATTATCTGGAGTGTCAACTCTACTATTAAGACTATTAGTGTATTTTACAGAAATTCCCTGAATCTTATTCAGACCTACATTGTTGCCAAGAGTGTTACCAAACAAAAAGATAAGGCAGAAACCTGGAGGTTTTATAACTTTCCTTATGCTGTAATTTGAATGGGATACAGTAATTTAATAAAATCACCAAGGTTTTAGTAAATCATCAGACGAATATTCATGCCTTCTGGAAAATAAGCCTTCTTTCTTCATCTTTTTATGAGCGCGTTTGAAGTAAAATATTACACGAGCCTGAAAATAAATGAAAACAACTGCGTCCACCTTGCCCGGGACAAACACTTCTACTCCGCTCCCTACAGGTATATGGGGCAAAAGGCGGAGGTGATCTATACCCGCGCCCTGGTCCGCATATATGTCAAGGGGGAGTGTGTGGCCACGCACGTGCGCTCCACGCGCCCCGGTTACACTACCGAAAAGGAGCACATGGTGCCGGGTCAATCCTGATCACCGGGGCCACCGGTTGCGGGAAGAGCTTTGTCGCCTCGGCTCTGGGGCACCAGGCATGCCGCCAGGGCTTCAGCGTGATGTACTTCGGCATGCAGAAACTCCTGGCCAAACTAAAGATCGTGAGGCTTGAAGGGGTCGCCATACGATTCTTTGAGAAGTTGGCAAAAACCGATCTGCTCATAATCGACGACTTCGGGATCGGGAAGATGGACACTCAACAGCAACTGGATTTTATGGAGATCATCGAGGACAGGCATGCCCGAAAATCAACCATAATTAGCAGCCAGCTGCCTCCTGTCAACTGGTTTGACCTGTTTTCAGATGAGACAGTTGCCGATGCTTTTATGGACAGGATGATCCATACTTCCCACAGGATCGAGTTTAAAAATGCAGAGAGTTTGAGAAAAAAGAAGTAATTTTGTCAAATTGATTATTTAACAAGTGGGTGCATATCGCCGGAACCTATGGGTGCACATCACCGGAATATCTACAACGCTAAAAAACCCCACTTGACAGCAATATCCAAAAGGCAGAGATAACTTGTCAAAAAACTACAGCAGGAATTAGAAGAAAGTGCAACTGTCCGGGATTTCCGAACAGTTCGATTGGAAGGAAGCTATCACAACAGAGTCATATACAATGGAAGATAAACAATGCCATTATCCTCTTTTAAATCCTTATCGTGAAGAACATAAGGCGTAGAGAGCTGACTGCCATACTTCGCGATACATTTCCTTAACGAGGTGATCGCATATCGATTGCCTGATTTTACCTCTATTGGAGAAATGTTATGCCGACTGGTTGTTACAGTTTTGGAGATAAGGAAATCTATCTCCATCCGGTCATCCGCTGATGTTTTTGAATAATTACTGAAAAAGTAAAGTTTGTGGCCTGATGCCCGAAGCATTTGTGCCACAATATTCTCGACTAACATGCCTTCGTTTACCTCCAGTTTGTCGAACATCAACTTCCGGTATAACTCCTGGCTAACAATACCCCGTTCATCAAAGGCATGACTGATGAGTAGCCCGGTATCACCCATATAGCATTTGACAATTTACGGAAAGGCAAAAGGACAAATACCCCATACCTTATTATTTTTTTAACTGCAATTTTATATAACTATTTTGATATATATCAAAAATGTTATATATTTGCATTGTCTAATTGAAATGTGATATAACAGGATTACGTTTTATTTAATTTTCCAGAATATGAATTCATTACAATCATATTTAAATGAAATGGTCGGAACTAAAAAAGAAAGCCATCGAGCGTGGATGGCAATTTGAACGTCATGGTAAAAAACATGACATTTATTATCATCCGGATAAAGACTTTAAAATTCAGATAGAACGTCACGATTCTGCTGAAGTTCGAAAAGGTCTCTATTTTGATCTTAAGAAGAAGATAGGGTTTTAACCCTATCTTCTTAGAAGAGAAATGGTATTGCAGACTATAACTAATAAAACAAAATGTACATTCTAACAAAACAAAATGTACAAACATGTAAAAATCAATATATCAATAACATAAGAAGTTATTCCATGATTTTTGCAGACTTTTACTGTATAATTTGTTTTTATTTCTCTTTTATATATTACTGATAATTAAGTGATTGAAAATACGATTTTGTACAATATGTTTTTTCGATTATATACTATAACTATCTATATTTACTAAAATGGCACCTTTAAAAACATCTGTGGCTCTTATAGAAAGGGGTAAGGATGGAACTTTTGGCATCTTTACTCCCCAATTGAATCATTCAATCATTGGTGAAGGAAAAACGGTTCTGGAAGCAAAAGAAGATTTTCTTAATTCATTTTTCGAGATGATTACTTCATATACTGATGATGGAAAAGAGATTCCGAGTGAATTAAAGAATATCTCTTTCGAATTCAAATACGATATCGCTTCATTCTTCGATTATTATGATTACTTGAATGTATCCGCTTTTGCTAAAAAGGCCGGTATCAATCCGTCTTTATTAAGACAATACAAAAGTGGTTCAACAAAATATATCTCAGAAAATCAAATGAAAAAGATTGAAGCTGCTTTACATAATATTGTAAATGAGTTATCAGAGGCTACATTTATCATGTAACTTCCAATGTCCCATTTATCCAAGAAGCTGTTGAAAGTGAGCTTAAACCCAATTAGGGTTATATATCTGGATTTAATTCCAAAAAAATGAGAC
Organism: Proteiniphilum sp.; assembly: GCA_041676805.1. Lineage (GTDB taxonomy): Bacteria > Bacteroidota > Bacteroidia > Bacteroidales > Dysgonomonadaceae > Proteiniphilum. The sequence goes on along the minus strand of JBAYRG010000153.1, from coordinate 4,537 downwards.
GTATGGGACACTTTTGAGATATTGAGACCCTTTTAAACGTTATCAGCCATTCTAAGATGACAGTACAATAATGATAAGACCAAATTATTTTGAGGCACGTGAGCCGAATTTGAGCCAATAATTACAAAAATAACGAACAATACGAACAATTAATGAACGATTATTTATCCTATATCTTTCGTCAAACCGTGTGGTCGAACAAATCGTATTCAAAATACAAACAAAAAGGAGACAGCCTCTTTTTTATTTGTGTTCCTCATTCATCAAGAAATCCGAGATGTAAAGATGCCTTACTCCTTCGATAGAATCTTTCCAGAATTCATCCATGCTTACCACGTATTTCGGGTATTGGTCATCAATGAACAACAGGTTTCCAAACTCCCGTTCTATGGTTTGTTCATTATCCAATTTGTAAGTGACCTGCACATAGATTTTCTCTCCCTGTTTTTCGGCAACGAAATCAATTTCAGTGTTATCTAATTTCCCGACATACACGTCGTACCCTCTTCGTTTCAGCTCCAAAAAAACAATATTTTCCAATATACCCGAAATCATTCTATCCCGGTTTCCCATAGTCGCGTAAATAATCGAAATATCACCCAAGTAGAATTTCTCCTGTGTTTTCAGTATCTCCTTTCCCTTGAGGTCGTAACGGGGTACACGATAAAGTATAAATGCACCTTCGAGTGCTGTCAGATAATTATATACCGTGTTGATATCTATTTTCCGTTGCTGGCTCTTGAAATAATCGGCCACATTTTTCCCGGAGAAGGTTTTTCCGATATTGTCAAAAGCATATCTTATTACACGTTCCAACAATTCCACATCACGTATCTTGTATCGTTGTACGGTATCTCTCAGGATGACGGATGAATAGATGTCATATACGATCTTATAGGCAGACTCTTCGCTATATTCGCCCGTGTGGATTACAGGGAAGCCACCCTTGCGTAGATATTGCAGAAAAAGATTTCCGTTATTACTATTCTCTGGAAAAAACTCTTTCCTGAAATCTAAAAATTCCCGGTACGACAACGTATATATGGGAATTTCCACATACCTGCCGGCAAGGAAGGTGGCTAATTCTGATGAAAGCAAATGAGAGTTGGAACCGGTCAGGTAGATATCCACGTTAAAATCGACCATGAATGAGTTCACTGCTTTCTCCCAATCATCCACTTCCTGTATTTCGTCCAGAAGCAGATAGTATTTCTCTGATGATTGTATAGCACTCTTTATATGTTGATATAGATTGTTGGCATTCAGAAGTTCGGCATAGGCGAAACTCTCGAAATTGATGGAGATAATCTGCCCTTCCCTTATATTATTCTCTAATAGATCCTTCTTTAGCAAATTCAATACGGTAGACTTGCCGGAACGCCTGATTCCGGTAATAATCTTTACCAACGGTTTGTCGATAAAAGGTCTAAGTTGTGCAATATAAGTTGGTCTTGCAATCATATTTCTTATGGTTATGACCACAAAAGTAGTAATTATATTTCAGTTTTTATGGATATAACCATAAAAAAATGAAAGGTAAGAATGAGCCCGATTATAATGATTCTGATTTGTATTAGGTTTCATTGACATTAAAATCCGAAATTGTTGATAAAGCATTCCATGTATTTATTAACCAATATAGGATCAGGCGCACAGACATCGTATTTAATTTCTGAATCATTTGGAGATTTAAAAGGTGGTCAATTAGTTAAAGTTGTTCTTGATACTTTAAGCAAGAAGGTTAAAAGTGAACTTAAAGCCAATTAGAATTATGCATCCGGATTTAATTCTCCAGAAGCAGGCGATAATTCTTCTCTCGAACTCGGTACTGGATTTGCTTTTATAGGACGTGAATACCGCTTGCAGATAGGATGTACAGAAAAATTATGGTGTAGGTTCCATAGTTTCCTCGATACCTGGCCTTCCAAAAGTTTGGACTTATTTCCTGTAATTCGATTATCTTATTCATAGAGTGATAGTATATTGCTTACCGGGCAGGTTTAATAATAAATAGCACATCGAAAAGAGGGGTTCTATGAATCAATTTGGCATGATTTGCGCTGTATCTATTCCTTTCATCTATTGTAACAAGCCCAAGATGATAAAACAACACGTCGAATATCCTATATGAATAACAATTTGTTGCAACTTGCTCTTGTGGCCTATATCGCTCTGTAACTTCTTCAAGCAACAAGGGGAATGCTTTAAAGTATTTGCCGGAATAGAATGTATCTCTTTGGCCTTTCTTACCGTATTTATGCAGTAGCACAAGATTAAAACCGAGACCTACATATCCGATATTTTCAGACGAATAGGAATCGAAATAAGCGGGGTTATATTTTGTAAACATCACGGTTAATAAGCCCGACAACAACTTGCGGTTATCCTTCATTAATTCCTTTCCTTTCTTTGTCAAAGAAAGAATATTGTTACGTTTCTTTACTGCCTCCATCAATTCTACAGCTATTCTTGCCATTTGGACAGAAACAGAATCTTTCTCCGTACGCAATTTAACTATGCCACTCTGGATATGAGGTTCAGGGGCTCCCATAGAATACACTTCCTTCACGATACGCGGTGGAAGGTTTCCCGTTTGGGTTAATTTAAGATTCTCTTCCTTTTCGATAATCTCCAGTAATCTTTTTATCTGTCGGAATAAAGGTACAGAATTACAATCTTCATCGATAAAATCGGCCAATTGAACGGGACAGTTCTCTCCAAACAGATTATACATGATATACTGCATTTGAGTGGGTGAATAACCATCGAAATGTGCTACCGGACGACTATTTTCAATTTGCATCCATTCACCGACAAAGCCATTGATTTCCTCGAGAGTAGGAATACCAATCCCTGTTTCTCGTATCCGTTTTTCAACGTATTTTTGTAGTTCCTCTTTCTTATTCATAAAATTCAATTCTTCAATAATTCTAAAAAGGTGATACCCCGTTTTGTTATACGAAGTTTTTGATTCGGATGATTTTTAATTTCTGGGATTGTATGTTCTATAAGCTTATCATCTGCGAGTTTTGACAATATTTTATCTAATTGTCCTGAAACTTGCTTCTGTCCAAAAGCTTCTGATATTTCCTTTCGAGACAATGGAACTTCGACTATTTTATAAAGTACGTCTGAATACATGGTTTCGTTAGTTAACTCCCGCTGCAACTCCCGCGGTAGGTCTTGCTGTCGCACCTCTATTAATTTATTACGATATACACTTGTTAGTTTATTCCGCAAATATAAATAAATAATAATATCCATTCCCGAAATCGCAGAACATATTGGAAAAAACCTTCGGACAACGAAGCGTTATTTAGATACCTTGAAAAAGAGTAATAAGATAGAATTTCGTGGTGCACCTAAGACCGGATTGGTTAATTCTCTTGGTATCAAGTTTTCTTTAATGGCATCCGTGTGAATATGATAATTCACTTTTGCCTATACGTCTGGCACCTTCAATCAAAAGGGCTGCATCCCCTTCCGTTCTTGCTTCCATGCGAGCAATTTTTGATATATTTTTCTTTTCATAAAGTCTATATACAAAGCTATTTAAACTGTTTAGATAGAAGATGTACACCTTTCCGAGGTTTTATGTCCATATAAAATTACACCTTCCGAGGTTTCCTTGTGATGCAAATATACACCTTTTCCAGGTTTTGACGCAATGTGACATTTACCTTGGCCTCCTGGGTCGCTCATATGGGTACGAAGATGAAGAGGGGATATCCCCTACTGAGAGGGAACTCGATCGTGCCCGGCAACTGCATAAGACCAAACTCATCTTTTTAGCGAACCATCGTGATGTGGACAGGCACTCAAAGGAGATCGGTTTTATCCGTAAGGTGGAAGGACTGGTGGTGCGGAAAAAATTCTCATCCTTCTCCGATTTGAAAGTCTCAGTGTATACTTCATTGGTTCGCTACCTCGAGGAGAACGGATATATCCGGACATCCCCTTTTGACGCTACATTCAATAAAATGGCGTCAATGGATGACCTAAATGTTCAGAAAATAAAGGATTTTGTAGTCGTTGCACGGCGTAAGAGAGGTTTCCCCTTATCGGAAGACGCCCCGGAGAGGAATATTCTAACCCATCTAAACCTTATACAGGATGATCAGCTGACCAACGCTGCGATCTTGTTATTCGGCAACCAGCCGCAACATTTCTTTTTATCATCCCATGTTAAATGCGCTCATTTTCATGGAACGGAAATAACAAAACCTATCCCTTCTTATCAGACGTATAAGGGGGATGTGTTTCAATTAGTGGATCAAGCAGTGGATTTTGTCCTCTCGAAAATCGATCTGGAAGTAGGAGAACGTGCAGGTTCTACGCAGGCGGGTACAACATATGAGATACCCAAGGCCGCGGTGGCAGAGGCTATTGTGAATTCGATCTTATGTAAACATTTACATAAGATGAGATTCATAAGTAGCTCACGTGTAGCCCAGTAAGGATATTTGGAAAATGTTTCTTCACGTAACACGCTCACCGGAATGGGGCGTTTTTGTGATATACTTGTTTCGATAAACGT
>JBAYRG010000152.1:0-7286 GCA_041676805.1 Proteiniphilum sp. | reverse complement strand
ATCCGACCAGTCATTATTCGATAAGTTCCTCCTGAACACAGCAGACATTGAAATCGAAAACGATAAAATCAAGGTGTTTTTGAAAAAGAAAAGAAACCTGCCCCTCTTCCTGGAGGTGATGCAAAAATTTACCGTGAAAAAATACGAATGGCTTGGCAATCTGAAAATGGAGTTTTATGGTGCATCTTATTCCTGAAATACGTGTTATAATTTACCGTGATAATCTATGATAATAATCAAAGCGCTTTTTATTATCTTAGGCAGGTAAACAATTACAGTATAACAACTAAACAACTTTTCCAGCGTAATCCTGAAATTGAAGCTAAGCTATGGGGAGGTAATTTTTTAGACGAGTGGCATATTATGCAAATACAGTAGGGCAATATGCAAATGAAGAAGTAATAAGAAGATATGTTGCAAGCCAAGAGAAAGAGAAAGAATATAAGAGAGAGTATGTTCAATTACTCACCCTCTTCTGATACTTCGTGGCTCTACCCCGGAGTAGTTCATCTAGCAATTTGGAAATAGCATTTAAAAGTACCGTTTCCGCTTCGGGTGTTACTTTTGCAACATCCACCTCATAACCGCCTTGTGGAAAAGCCGCCGCTGTAGGGACATACCCAACTCCAAGATCACCGTATGCCGCCATGGCGACAAACAGGTTGGGGCGCATTTTCTTGGCGGCAACCTGATATTCGACCAGCAGTTCGCCCGGCATAAAAAGAATACGCGCTTTATCGCTGATCGTCAAACACTGCAAATCGGTTTTTTTACCCGCCTGGTGCCGATCCCAAAGAACCTCGCCTGCTTTTGCCGAATCTAGCGGTAAGGAAACCGGTTCAAAACTCCATTGAATGTCGGAGGCAATAACGGAAGTCCGCCTCGTGTTCTCCAATGCCCGTTTCATCCCGTCGGCAACCCTTCCGGCCAAAATAGCACGGTTTTCATGGGAACCGTCGTTATATTTACCGGCGCCCACGTTTCCGCCCGCACCCGTGAAATAAACCTGCAGAGCGTCTGGCATTGCCAGTTGACGGTAAAAACGGGCAATTCCCGGAAAATCGGGATTTGGCACCCCGGTACCGTAATAACTCTGCGGATGAGTGGCGTAGAAGTTCAACACGGCAACCGGGCTCTCTTTGTTCCAGAAACTCACTGCAGATAACATCGGGTCGATCAACCCTTCGGGTTCCGCCCGTAAGGTTGAGTCCTTGCAGGTAGTCCAACGCGTGGCCTTCACTTTGCCGTCTGTTCCGAGAATCCGCCGGTTGGATGCCACCTTATAAACTTGCGCTTCTCCAAGCCCTATGTGCGTAACCGGGATCGTGTTCTCAAGGGAATTGACAACTGCCATCTCGAGGCGGTGAATAACCGATAGTACAAAACTGTCGTTCAGGTAATCTTCGGGATAAGGCGCATCGTGCTGATGGACTACATGAATGGCCACCCTTTCGGGCATCGTCCTGGCAGCCCGGGCAAGCGAACGTTTGAACTCGTCGTAACAGTCGTTCGCTATGCCGAGCCAATCTAATGAAACCAGAACGACCGGTTCTCCCGAGCCGGACAAAACAATTCCTTTTGCCCGAAGTCCTATGTCCCATGAGTTTTTCACAACGCCATATGACATTTTATAACCCACTGGTGGGGTTATATCGATATCGAAAACAGCCACCTGCAAACCTTCTGTTACTGCCTTATCCCGGGTGTTATCCACTTCTTGTGCGAATAGGACGAAAAATGGCAAGAATAGTGCTAAAACAATGAATGATATGATCTTTTTCATGATTGTTTGTTTTTTTGTTTGTTCTTTATTTTGATATATCCTTTTAAGAACCATATACATGATTCTTATCTGCTATGTTATTTTATCAGTTCCACTTGTTGTTTTAAAACATCCTCCCAATCCTGTGCGGAAGGAAAGCAAGGAAATTGATGCCCGCGTAACCAGTCGCCCTGAATGTAATAAGTTACAGGTACTCCACGTTTACAATTCAGTACTACCCGGTGTTCTTCCGGTTGTTCGTCGAAACGGAGGAAGCGTGCCGGAGGGAAGATAACCCCCATGCCTATCCACCCGATCTTTGGATCCTGGAATCCCCATGAGCCGATAACCCCCGCGGTCTTATCGGAAAAGAATGTCTCATCCGGTAACCGGGTCAATCCGATGGCTAATTCGATTTTATCGCCGGGAGCACCGCCTTCTACGGTCACTGCTACCGATGAATAAAGCTCCCCGCTGCCAATCGAAGGACGTAACTTCACAGTATAGGGAGCATTTTCAGGCCCTACCCCTTCTGCTACAAATTCAAGAGTAACTCTATTATCGGTTTCCTCAATCAACCTACCGGTAAAAGCAGGATTTCCCTCTCCTGTTTCATTGCGCACGGGATAAGCAACATCATTCACATAGAGTGTAACACCTCCACAGCCTGTCGTTTTTCCCACGTGTAGAATATCCATTCCCCAACCGCCATGGTCGATGTGGAAATTTTCGACTTCGCCTATTTTAGGCATAATAAGCGTATCGACCCACTGACGTTTGCCGAACAGATCAAAATGTCCGCGATAGAACCGAAAAGCGGCTTTTTCCGATTCCCAGCCCCAATTAGGCGGGTTCCACTGGTTGTTCCATGCTACGCGCGGTTTATCTTCCCTACGCAGCCGGGCTGTCCATGTAGTATAGTCCTCTTCCGGTTTACCGGATTTGAAATGTTTTCTAACTGTTTTGGCCATGGCGCGGGTATCCCCTTTACCACGGGCTGTATTAAATTTTTTCCAAAAAGAGCTGTTTTTATATCCCGTCTTTTTCAGTCTGGCAATGTGGCGATCTTGTAGAAGCGTGAGATAGTACATCAAAGTTTCATCACTGGTTACAAGGCGTCGCGAAATATCTTTTTCAATTTTTTCACAACGCATGCTGTTCTCTATCATATCCCATACAGGATCTGCCGCTGTCCCTTTTTTAACCGATTCAAGTGCAAAAGACAAAGCTTTTACCAAAAGATATTTGTTTTCAGGCTCTCTCTTTAAAACGGGGGCAAATGACCCGTTAATATCCTTGAATGTCCAATTGATCGGTTTTACTTTTGATACGTTAATATTGTATGAATCATCTACGATGCCGTCTCCATCCACGTCAATATCCATCCGGTCCATAACGCCATCGTTATCGCTATCGACCCAGGTGTAATTCATATCCGTTTTCAAGTCATAATCGTAATCCACCTCTATCCATGTCTTGTCGCTGTGCCTGATGTGAACTCTGTGATCGGCAGGATTGAAATAAAACTCATTAGGTCCCGAGGGTTTAAGCACTATCTCTAAACGCTTGTTAAGAGGCCCGCAACCCGGCCCTCCTATTCGGGGCATATAAAACCCATATTTTTCTTTGGTAAGTCGGGGGCCAATGATGCCTTCCCAACGTTCAATCGTGTAATCGGGCATGTTAAATGCAATATTCAGGTCGTTTTCATCCCAGGTCATCAATACACGTTCCCATGTAACGGTTTGCATGAACTCCCGGGCGGTAGAACGCTTCTGTACCGGACCGGTTGGAATACCCCGGATTGTAAAAATTTCCGTTTGTTCTTCCGGTAAATACATGTTAAAATCGCTTTTCCGATCTTTTTCTTCTGTCCATCCTGTAGCTAGGGCTGTGATCCCTACATCAAAATCACGCGGCTGTTCTATGGTTCCGTCATTATCGGCATCGAAACTCCACCGCACAGAATGTACAACATCATCTATACCCGATACGCGCAGAATCTCTTCGGTAACACCGTCATTGTCCACATCGTAGAAAAAAAATGGGTTTTCAAAATAAGGAATCCATCTGTTCTGTTCTGAGTCCAGGTGACAAATGATAGCAGTTTCATTTCCCCCGTAATGAGAATGATTTTCACAAGGTATTTGGTAATATATATAGTCCGTATAGTAAATAAGCAGGTTGTCATCTCCATCATCCATTGCCGTGACTAAACGCAACCCATCTTCGTCAATAAACCTATTTTTTTTTCCGTAAGAGAACCAATCCATAATGTCAATATCCCCATCTCCGTCAAGATCCCTGTGACTGATCACGCCATCGACCAAACCGTCACCATGCCAGTCGGCAATCCAGAGGTCCCCGTATTTCTCGGGTTCCCTCCCCATCTCCAGGTTGCCGTTTTCATCAACTACTTTCACTAATATCGGCCGTTTATCTTCACTATGATGTGGTTCGATATCGATAAACCACACCTCTTCCGGCTTTCCGTCGCCATCGATGTCCACATAATGGCGTTTTCCCGGGGTATCGTTCATCACCTTTTCAACCATGGCGGGATCGAGCCTGACGGTATCGCCGAAGACTCGTTCAAAAGCTTTCTGCTTCAATATTTTCTCTGAATCCTGAGCATATATATTTTCAGGACAAAATAGGGATATTGAAATCAGTACCATTAAAACTAAAGTTGATAATGATCGTAAAGGATTATTCTTAAAAGTTTTTGTTGCCATGATTATTATTATCTAAATGTGTACGCATTTTTGATAGGATTACATCATTTGCTTTTATTATATGTTCTATAGAACCGGCTTTGTGCCAACTCAATATTCTATCGTGATGATAAAATGGTTCAGGCGTCAAATTTTCATTTTCTAAAGAAGCTATGATATTGGCAATATAATTATTCTTGCTCGCTTCTATGACCATGTAAGCATGTAGAATACTATACTCTCTTATTTGTTGATTAATTGTTTTTATATATTGAGGATGTACGTATGCTGAATTCCTGTATCTTGTTTTAATTTTTTTAATCACTTTACCTCCTCCACCATCTTCACTCTTAGTATCAATGCCTAAAAGCCATAAAATTGTAGGAGCAATGTCAATGTGTTCAAAATATGACAGTTCCTGATTTTGGGCAATCTCTTTTCCTGCAAAGAGTAAAGGAGTTTTCCAACTATCTTCATCCAACATAGGATGCCACCCGTTATTACTTTGCCCATGATCGGATGTCACAATCAGTACAGTATTTTCCCACTTACCCGATTTTTTTAAAAAGGAAACAAGCTGGCCCAGGTATTTATCAGCATTTTCAATGGCACTTATATAGGGAGAACCCTCACCCCAGATATTATTATTATACGATTTATCCTGACTATGTAATGCAACGGATGTTCCCATGACTCCCGGAGATTGGAGATGAATACGCATAAAACGAATATCCTGATCCTTGAGTAATCTTATTGCAGTTTCAACAACTTCTGAATCCGATAAAAAGTGATCCATTATTGTTGTAGTAAATCCTCTTGCTACTGAACGATAAGCAGTCGTATTTACAACAAAAGCTGTTTGGTGTTTTGTTGAAATCTTCTCTTGCACCATCTTGTTCTGAGGACTGATAAAGATTGTTCCCTCATGCAGCATCGGGTTTGGGAAAGAGCAACTATTATATTTACTATACTCGCCTACAGTGGGATGATGAGGTATAATCATATATGATTTTTTGATATAGGTTCCCTCTTTCATCAATGCATTAAGAGTAGGTATTTTTAACTTTACCGGTGCTTCCCAGTGCAACCCATCTATTGTAAAAAGAATTACCCTGAGACTGTCGCTTGCTGATAAACTCATATAATTTATCAACAATATTAAGATCAGAATACTATATTTTTTCACCATAACAATGATAACTTTTATGACCAGGAACTCCTATTCATCAAATCTTAGAACCTCCATTGCTAATTTTCCAATATTCAACTCCTTTAAGGTTTCTGGTGATTAAAAAGTTCAAAGGCGGCCACCAGCATTGCTTTTACTCCTGTTTTTATCGCGGGTTCAGGTAAAGGGGCAAAATAGGGAGAGTGCAGTGAAGGTAGTTGTTCACCTTTTTCTTTGGCGGATTTTACCTTAGCAGGGTCCATAGCCCCGAGCCAAAACATAAATATAGGCACCTTATGACTTTGCACCCCAAAACGGCTAAAATCTTCTCCAACCATATATGGTGGCATTTCGATCACGTTATCATTCCCGAATTTTTTTGAGAATACCCCGACAATCCTATTAGTTAGTGCTGCGTCATTAATCGTTGCCGGCGTGTACGGGTCACGAATTTTAATAACAGGTATTTTATCATTTGATAATCCCGCGGCTAATGCAACATTTTTGCTAATCCTATGTATGGATGCTATAATTTGATTCCTTACATCCTCCGAATAGGAGCGAAGTGTTAATTGCATTGTTACCTCATCGGGGATGATGTTATGGACTGTCCCTCCGTGGATAGAACCAACCGTTACTACCGCTGGTTCCAAAGGATTGATTTCTCTACTTACAATGGTTTGAAAGTCCAGAATCATTTGCGCGCTCAACACAATCGGATCCTTAGTAGTATGGGGCGCAGCTCCATGCCCCCCTTCACCAAAAACTGTTAAATCCATCATATCCACACTAGCCAGAAACGCTCCTTCCCGATACCCCAACTTTCCAGCTTCTAAATATGGATTGGCATGGAGAGCTATAGCATAGTCGGGCTTAGGAATTTTATCATATAATCCTGCTTTAAACATTAAATCAGCTCCTAGTCCTACTTCTTCAGCCGATTGCGCCACCATCACTAATGTTCCTTTCCAATGATCTTTCGCTTTTATCAAAGCGCGGGCAGTTCCAACAAACACGGTCATGTGAAGATCATGGCCACATGCATGCATCACACTCACTTCGTTTCCTATAGCATTTATACCTACGGCTTTACTAGCGTAGGGAAGCCCGGTTTTTTCTTCTACCGGTAAAGCATCCATATCAGTGCGAATCAAAACTGTAGGGCCTTTGCCATTTTTGTAAATATCCGCGTGGCTATAAGCTCCTAATTTTCGAATCACCTCAAAACCCAAGCTTTTCAACTCTGAAGCAATTATTTCGGAAGTCTTTTCTTCATGCAATGAGAGTTCAGGATTTTGATGTAGCTGCTTATACAATTTATCAAGTGATGGATAATTAGTATCTATAAAATCATCCGCTGATTTTAGGCCTGGTGATTGGGATGTAGCTTCTAACATGGAAAAGATCAATAGCAAACTAAGAATAAACCTCTTCATTTTTTTTGTTTTTGATACTTAGTAACTGTAATAAAATAAATCATTCATCCGATGGCTTTATTACGTAGTCCCATTCGCCATGGAAACCATCTTTTTCAATGTTGATTTTCTGAAACTCCTCATCACTGACCTTTAATCCCTTTTCATAAATATTTTCATCAATGGAGGCCTTTATTTTTAATCCTGAACTGGATTTTGTCGCCCCT
>JBAYRG010000151.1:0-7302 GCA_041676805.1 Proteiniphilum sp. | reverse complement strand
GCAATTTTTATAGATTAGTGGATGGTAAGAATTGTAGTGAGAAATCAGAAATGTTTTATGTAGATAAAAATTGTTTTCAATCTGTCAATCAATATGATTTTGAATTAATTCCAGGCTGTACAATTGCTTATTGGCTAAACAAAAAATGGTTTGACTTATTCAATCATGACACTATAGAAGATGTTGCTGTATCTAAGGCCGGAGTTGTTTCGGGGAATGATGAATATTTTGTAAAGAATTAGCATGAAGTGTCATTTGATGATATTTGTTTTAGATCTTGCTCTGAGTATAGAAAATACCATATTTTTCAGAAAGGTGGAACAAACAGATCATATTACGGAAATAATGATTTTGTTTTTAAACTCAAAGACTTTTGGAATCCATCTTTCTATAATAAATCAATACGTAGAGGTGATACTGATTCTTATTTTCAAAAGGGAATTGGGTGGTCTTATACGGGGTCTACTAAAGGTAAGGCTTTTCGTGAAATACAAAACTATATATGTGGAACCGCAACACCTTCAATTTATGTAAGAGATAGAAGAAATCATTTATATATCTTGGGATTCTTAAATTCTAAAATTAGTTCGTATTTGTTATCCATATTAAATCCAACATTAAGTTTACCCCCCGGATACGTGATTAAACTTCCATTAATTTTAAATTCAAGTACACAAAAACATATGGATACAATTGTCGAATGTAGTATTTTATACTCCAAACAAGATTGGGATGCTCACGAAACCTCTTGGGATTTTCAAACCAATGAAATTGTAGGCTTGGATACTTACGATAAATACGTAAATACCATCCATGAAATCTACGAAGGAACAGGAATCATGGCTCTTTTGGAAACTCCCCGGTTAGAAAGTTTGGAATGGCGCACAGAGATTATCAAGCAGAAATGGGAAGACAAATTCATGCGTCTTCATGACAATGAAGAGGAGTTGAACCGTCAGTTTATAGAAATCTACGGCCTGCAAGACGAGTTGACTCCCGATGTTCCGCTAAAGGAAATCACCATCCTGCAACAGGGGGAAATTTCGATTGAAAAAGTGCAAAACTCAAATTCTCTTGAAGCCATGACAAGCGAAACAATACAATGGCATGACGATGTGCTGATGAAACAACTCATTTCGTATGCCGTGGGTTGTATGATGGGACGTTACAGTATCGACAAGCCCGGACTTATCCTTGCCAATAAGGGTGATGGGCAAAAGGAGTATGAAGCGCTTGTACCCGACAGCCGATTTGAGATAGACGACGACGGCATTATCCCGTTGATGCCGGCCAATACGGAGTTTACAGACAATATCACCCGTCGTTTCAATCGATGGCTCAGTACGACCTTTGGCGAAAATTCATTAGTAGATAATCTGAATTATATGGAACGTTCGCTTGGTAAACGCTTGGATGATTACTTTGGGAAGGAGTTCTGGAAAGACCATAAGAAAATGTATCAGAATCGTCCTATTTATTGGCTGTTTAGTTCAAAGAAAGGTGCATTCCAGTGCATTGTCTATATGCACCGCATGAATGCCTACACCGTAGAGAAAGTCCGCACCGGCTATCTGCTACCCCATATTGAATGGCTGATTGCCAAACAGAATGAGATGCAGGCGAATGCCGATAATCTCTCCACTCGTGAACGCAGGGAAATGGATAATATTGGCAAACAGATAGAGGAATGTCGTGAATACCACGAACGTCTGCACGTGGTGGCCGATAAGCAAACTAACCTCGACTTGGATGATGGCGTGGTTGTCAACCACGCCAAGTTTGGTGATGTATTGGTAAAACTGAAGTAATCATGACAACTGAAGATATACTGAAATTAAGAGACCAGGGAGAAGTGAGTGAAGACAACCGTCTTTCATTCTCAAATAATGAATCATCACGCGAATTTGTAATAACCATTGCAAGAAATGAAGAGCCGGACTCTGACACTTTTCCGGAGGACTCTGACACTTTTTCTCCAGACTTAGACACTAAAAAACAAAAACCATTATCTAAAAAACAAAAGGATATACTAAACTTTTGTAATATTCCTCGAAGTTCCAAAGAAATACTTAAAAGGGCAGAAGTAAGCTACCATAGTAAAAATATTGAGAGGTATATCAATGTCCTAGTGGAAGCCGGTTACTTGGAAATGACCAATCCCGAAAATCCCAATGCCAGCAACCAAAAATATCGTAAAAAAATAAAGCAATAAACTATGAGCACTGTCACAGATAAGATATACAACTATTTTGAGCGGGATCCGGAGTTGAAGGTGCTCTTCATCTTCAACGACGAGTTTCTTGCGTTGGAGCTTCGGGAGGCCCAATGGAAAGAAGGCTATCGATACATCGATTTCAAAGGGGATTGGTTCACCACCAAGTATAAGCTTGACACGGAATGGGTCAACGATAAAGTGATACTTTATTTTGATCAGCCATCGCCTTTGCAAATGAAGTCGTTGCAAGAGAATTTTCCTTTGTTGGATGTACTTATAGCCAACATGGAATACCATCATCAGGACTTTGCCGCTTATATGCAACAATATGGGCTTCCGGCGGATATGACCACGTTTGTGGAGAAAAATATCCGGCAGTTGCAATCGGATAGAATGCTCCGACTTCTGCAAACTTATTATGCGGACAGGAGCATTTCTGTGGATGTCGCCGTCAGGGCATTCCTCTCTTCATATATGGGGCAGACACGTGTGTTGGATTGGGATAATATCATATTGAGAATTTTATTTCAGGGGCGAAATTCAGAACGTGCCAAACAAACGGACTTCTATGTGAAGTTGAGATCCACGCCAATGGTGAAAGTCGCCTTGGACGAAAGAGTTGAAAGCATATTCGGTTGTCCGGTGGACATGAACACGGAAGCCAAGGTGGGGAAATTGGTGCAGGTGCTGAAGTACAACGCCATTGTCCAGAACCTTGCGCCGGTAAGTGTCGACAATTACAAGACAAACAGGATCTCGGACGCATTGGCGTTACAGCAGATGAACCGTATCTTGGAGTTGGCCCTAAGCCAGCCCAAGACAGCGGATGCTTTAGTGGAAGTTTTCAATGAACTGGCCAATGACATTCATGACGATAACCTCATCAAATGGTATGGCACGGACGCGAATTACTATTATCTTCCGGACCAACTGTGTGTCCCTATTCTTCGTACTTTAATGGAACAGTCGATGACCGAAGAGCCTAAAAAGGTGATCGACAGATTGGAGGAGTTGAAAATCAAACAGAGTGATAACAGCGAGTTACGGGTTGTGATGGAGTATGATATCTTGGTGGCCCGTTTCTATGAATGCTCCCTTTCATTGGGCTCGCTCACATTGAATAGTCCTGATGAGTATCTGGAAAAATATAAGAACGAATATTTCTTGACAGACCAACTCTACCGTTTGTCCATAGAGAACTATTACAGGATTAATCCTTCAATCGCCCTTTATGAAACCGTACAAAAGGTGAAACGCGCGTTGGACATTCATTATGCGAAGCTCTGTAACCGCATCAATTTGGAATGGACGCGTTGTATAAAGGATGCGGGAGGAATGACTGCCGTGCATGCCCTTCGACAGCAGGATTTCTATGATAGCCTGATTAAGGACATTCAGAAAAAAGTAGTGGTCATCGTGAGTGATGCCTTGCGGTATGAAGTGGCACAGGAGCTTATTGGAGCACTTGCCAAAAGAAAACATATCGCTCACCTGAACACGGCTATCGCCATGCTCCCGTCCGAAACCAAGTTCTGTAAACCGGCGCTGCTGCCACATCGCGAATTACGGTTATACAGCGAGGTGAACGGAACCTGGAATATGGGGGTCGATAATCGGATTCTTGACTCCACCGCCAAACGCAATGAACAGGTTGATTCATATAAGACAGGTGCTATCTGCGTTGATTACAAGGTGGTGGCCAAATACGACCAGGATAAAAACCGTGAGATATTCAAGCATCCGCTTGTCTATGTGATGCATGACGCCATTGATGATAAAAGTCATGGTGCCACGGCCAAAGAGGTGGCCGACAGTTGCCGTGATGCCATCCATGAGCTGGATACGTTGGTACACAAGATTCATGAAACTTATAGTGTGACAGAGGTCTATATAACCTCCGACCACGGGTTCCTCTTCAACGACCATGATTTTGAAGAAAAGGACAAGCATAAAGTCACTGAAGAGGCGTTGGAAAAGAGTTCACGCTATTACCTGACCATGTCGGCTGACGATGTGGCCGACATCGTGAAATTCCCATTGTCGGAAGTATCTGGGATGAATGCAAAAGGGGTGTATGTAGCCGTGCCGGAAGGGACCAATCGTTTGGCGGCGCCATCCGGCGGTTATATGTTCACGCACGGTGGTGCTTCTTTACAGGAATTATTGATCCCGGTTATCATAAGCCGTCAAGAGCGGGAAGACAACAAGCATCCGGTGGGGGTCATGGTGCTCGACAGAAATCTCTCTGTCCAGGCGTCACGTCTTCGCTTCAAGCTATTGCAGACCGACGCTGTAAGTATGGATATGAAAGCCAGGACAATCAACGTGGCGCTGTATCATAACGACAAGGCAGTTACCCCGGTCAAGGAATTTATCTTGGACAACGCCGATGCCTCTTTGGATAACCGCAAGGTGCCGGTTGACCTTACGTTGAATCAAAATATCGACGCGAAGGTGTTACAATTAAAAGTATATGATGCAACCGATGAGCTGAATCCCCTGATAAAGGAAAATGTGACGAACAGTACGCTGATTGGGAATGATTTCGATTTTTAAATGAGTGACGATGGATTTACAAGAGAAGGTAATGGATGCCTTTATTGGCAAAGTGGTACGTAAGGATTTGGCGTTTCTTGTCAAAGGAGGCTTGCCGGTTCCCACTTATGTGCTGGAATATTTGTTGGGACAATATTGCGCCAGCAACGACGAAGAGGTGATTGCAGAAGGTTTGGAGAAAGTAAAACAAGTCATCCAGAAAAATTATGTGCATCGCGCGGAAGCAGAATCCGTAAAAGGAATTATTCGTGAGAACGGTCATCATCGTGTCATCGACAAGGTGACGGTGATCTTGAATGAGAAATTGGATGAATACCAGGCTACTTTTGCCAATTTGGGCTTAAGTGGCGTGCCTATCGGGACCCAATACGTGAAAGCCAATCCGAAATTACTTTCCGGTAATGGCGTATGGTCCATTGTGACGATCGGCTATCTTTCCGGCGAAGAGATAAAAGTAAGATGGGAAATTGAGACGTTCAAGCCCATTCAGATTTCCAATATAGATGTAAAGGAGTATATTGAACAACGCCGGCACTTCACGACGGAAGAGTGGATTGATTTTCTGATGCACACGATAGGCCTTAATCCGGAGGTGATGAACCGTCGTGAGAAATTCATCTCCCTGGCTCGCTTGCTGCCGCATGTGGAGAACAACTTCAACTTTATGGAATTGGGACCGAAAGGTACCGGCAAATCGCACGTGTTTCAAGAGCTCTCTCCTTATGGCGTGCTTGTATCAGGCGGTGATGTGACAAGCGCGCGGCTATTTGTGAAGATGAGCGGCAACAGGGAAATTCTTGGTTTGGTCGGTTACTGGGATGTTGTGGCATGGGATGAATTTGAACAACAGAAAGGACGTCCGACAGACGCCGTACTCATCGACACCATGCAGAATTATTTGGCCAATAAATCATTTAACCGGGGGAAAGCGACACATGAGGCATCCGCCTCCATGGTGTTTGTGGGCAACACAAAACATACCGTTCCTTTCATGCTGAAAGAGAGCCACCTCTTCGAAAGTATTCCTACATCCTTTATAAAAGGAGCTTTTCTGGACCGGATACATCTCTATAATCCGGGATGGGAAATCAAAATGCTCAAGAAAGAATCGTTTTCGAAAGAGTATGGCCTTATTACAGACTATATCGCTGCTGTGCTGCATAAACTGAGAAATAACGATTTGACGAATATGCTGAAAGAGTATGCCAAGTTTGACCCATCTTTGTCCGAACGCGACCACTTGGCTATCCGCAAGACATTTTCCGGTATGGTGAAATTGCTCTACCCGGATTTAAAGATGACCGATCAAGAGGCGTTCGAATTAATCGATTTTGCCGCTGAAGGGCGGAAACGTGTGAAAGACCAGCTATATATCATTGATGAGACGTTTAGATCGGAACCGGCGTTCTTTCAATATACCAATCTGAAAACGGGGGCGGAAGTCCATATAGAAACATTGGAAAGAGTAAGCAATCCACAGATTATACCTACTTATGTGCCTCGTTCCAAAGTGAAAGCTTCGGAAGAAAATCATATAAATGAGGTAAGTGGTCTCGAAAGAGAATCCAAAGAGAACATCCCCGAAACAAAATCACGTCCAAGCATTTCCCTGCTTGAAGGAAAGAGCCTCTCATTCCGTATGGGACAGACAGGCGTTTCGTATGAAAAACTTTTCGCTCCTTATTTGGAAGAAGCGAGAGAGATTATCGTGGAAGATCCTTACATTCGCACTCCTTGGCAGATAAGGAATTTCATGGAATTCGTAGCCATGCTCATCGATACGCGTCCGGTGGATGATTTGAAACTGAAACTTGTGACGAACGAAGAGGATGATACAATCCCGGATCTCATTGATAAGCTGGATGACATCAAAGATGATTTGGCCGGCTATGGCATCGATTTCGAATATACATTCCGTGATTTCCATGACCGATGCATCAAAACGGATACGGGATGGAAAATAAACCTGGGCAGAGGATTGGACATATTTGAAAAGTTCAATATCTATTCTGTGGCTACTTCCCGTCAAGACAAAAGAAAATGCAAGGATTTTACGGTGACCTACTTGAAAAACAAATGACACATCATACCGACACCACCTCCACTTTGCTCTTTCCGCTCTGCTGCTTGCTCACCCTGATCTGTACCGGTATCCGCTCGGTCATCTCCTGCACGTGGGAGATCACGCCGACTTTCCGGCCTTGGTTATGCAGTCGCTCCAACGCGTCCATGGCGATATTGAGGGTGGTGGGATCGAGTGATCCGAAGCCTTCGTCGATAAAGAGGGACTCCACTTTCATCCGACTGGAGGAGAGGGATGCCAATCCTAATGCCAGAGCCAGCGAGACGAGAAATGATTCGCCGCCGGAGAGGGAATAGACCGTCCGCACCTCATCGCCCATATCCTGGTCGACTACCTGTAATCCCAATGAGTTGGGTATGCGCTGCAAGAGATACCGCTTGCTGAGGATCTCCAGATGGACGTTGGCATAGCTCAACAATACATCCAACGTGTATTCCTGGGCGATCTG
>JBAYRG010000150.1:0-7304 GCA_041676805.1 Proteiniphilum sp. | reverse complement strand
TTATCGGGGAGAGTGCGTAAGGCTGCGATCCAACCTCTGTAGTCCTGATCGTTTTTCTGCAGTTTGAATTCTTCCCGGATCAGTTGTTCCATCTTGGGAAAATCGCCTCTTCCCCGTTCGATGTCCATCTTTTTCCAGAAGGTTTTGTTTTTATAAGCCTTTTTCAAATGGAATATCCTGCGGTCGGCGGCGATCCTCAGATAGTAGAGCATTGACTCGTCGCTATTGACAAGCCGTTTGGAGAGATTTTCAGAAAGGAAATCATTCCGCATCTTATTCTCAATTATATTCCACACCTCATCTTCACCCGATCCCGGTTTGATAGACTCGAGCGCGCTGGTCAGCGTTTTATTCAAATTGTAAATCCGTTTTGGAAAATCGATGATTACCGGAGTATGGGCGGAGTGGAGCTCCTCGAAATTCCAGCGGACGTTTTTAATCCCCATGATATCTAATTGCCAGCTGTCGTCGAATTTGCCATCTCCATTGATATCCACCTCCACTTTGTCCAGAATGCCGTCGTTGTCGGTGTCGCTCCACAGGTAATACATGTCTTGCTTGTTGTCGTAGTTGAAATCGACTCTCATCCAGGTTTTGTCGCTGTGTTTGATATGCAATCGCCCTTCCGCGGGATTGAAATAGAATTCATTGGGTTTTGAAGGCCGTGTCACTATTTGATAGCGTTTGTTATAGGGGCCGCAGTCGGGTCCCCCGATTACCGGAAATTCAAATCCCTCTTCGGTGGAAGGTGACGCTATGATGCCTTCCCATCTTTCAATATCAGAACGGTTTCTGTCCCCTGCCATATTCAGGTCATTTTCGTCCCAAGTCATTAACAGTTTCGACCATGTCACATTGGAGAAGAAGGCGGTTGCTTCGCTCCGTTTTAATACCGGTCGTGTCTCTATATCCCTGATGGTGATTACTTCGCTTTGGCGGTCTCCAATTTTCAGGGTGTTTCCCACTTCTTTGTGTGCTTCAGAACTCCAGGATAGTGCCGTATTCCCAACTTCCAGTCCGGGAGCATAGGCCGACAAGGAGACATCGAAATCGCGGGGGCTTGCCAGAGTGGCGTCGTTATCCAAATCGAAACTCCACCGGATGGAATGTACCACATCATCTTGTCCCGACACACGTAACACCTCATCGGTAACTCCGTCGCCATCCAGGTCATAAAAAAGGAACGGATTTTCGAAGAAGGGTGTCCAGTATTTCTCACCCGGTTTGATATAAAATGCGAAGAAGGTTTCGTCTCCCCCAAAGTGGGTATGGTTTTGGCATGGGTCCTGATAGTAATAGTAGTCGATGTCGTACCATAATAAGTTATCGTCTCCGTCATCGCGCCCCCACCATACCCTCAATCCGTGTTGCGCGGTATAAAAGAACATCGACATGCGGTCTATGTCCTGATCTCCGTCCATATCTTCATAATCGACTACGGCGTCTATGGTTCCGTCGGCATTCCAGTCAACCAGATAGAGGTCGCTGTCTAGGTCGGGTTCACTCCCCATTTCCAGATCGCCATCTTCGTCGATGACGCGTACCAGTATAGGGCGTTTGCTTTTACTATGTCTGGGGTCGATATCGATAAACCACACCTCTTCGGGTTTGCCGTCGCCGTCATAATCCACGTAGTGTCTTTTTCCGTGGGTGTCGGCGAGCACTTTTTCCACCATTTCGGGATCAAATCGTGCTAAATCGCCGAATACCCATTCAAATGCCGCTTGTTTTTTCTCTGTCTCGGTTTGTCCGAAAACCCGGAGAGGTATCGACAGTAAGCAGCAGACAGAAACGATGAAAGCTGTTGTTCTCATATTCTTGAAAAATTGATCTTTTATCTTCTCGCCTTTTTTATCTCATGTGCGTATTTTTGTATTTTCCGAATGGCTTCGGCAATCTGCTCCATATCGGTTTTAGTGCCCAGCAAAACCGTTTGGGTAAACCATACTGCTATTTCGGCGGATACTTTCGCATTGTGTGGGCACTGAATACGTTCCAGCCAATCTGCCATGGTCTTTTCCCCGTATATCTTCACGTAATGCCGGTTGTGGGCCAGCGAGATCACCCGCGGTGTTTTTTCCATTTGACCGTATCCTCCGCTACAAGGAACACCTTCGGCAGAAAGGGCCTCCATGAAGAGCGCCCTGCTCATTCCGGCGAAGTAATTACTGTCGTAGCGGAACATATATAAGTGATATGCGCTGTTGGTAGTACCCGGGTACAACTTGGCCGGGGCTATGCCCGGTATTTCGTTTAACATCCCGCTCAGATAGGCTGCGTTTTCACTTCTTGTCTTCGCCTGTTGTTCCAGGCGGGTCATTTGCGCGTTTAGTATGGAAGCTTGGAACTCTGTCATTCGCAGGTTGCCTCCACGGACACCTCCCTGGGCGTACGGGTTGTCCGGTAATAGGGCTCCCTGATGATGAAAGCCTGTGCAAGCGTCCATAAATTGACGGTTATTCGTGGTGATAGCTCCTCCTTGTCCGCAATTCAGGTTCTTGGATTCCTGAAAGCTAAAAGCCCCTCCGATGCCGAAAGTGCCTACTTTCTTGCCTTTCCATTCTGCCAAGTGAGCTTGGCACGCGTCTTCAATAACGGGTAAATTATGCCGGTCGCCTACCTCGAGAATCGAGTCCAAATCGGCCGGAGAACCGGCAATATGCACGGGCATAAGCGCTTTGGTTTCTTTGGTGATGGCTGCTTCCATCTTTTTCGGATCTATCTGGAAACTCTCCGGGTCGATATCCACGATGATGGGTAGCGCATTGTGTAATACCACGGCGTTGTAAGTGGCGATGAAAGTATAGACCGGTAGGATCACCTCATCACCGGGGCCAATATTCAATGCTCCCATCATGGTGAAAAGGGCCGATGTGCCGCTGTTCACTGTCAAGCAGTGGTTGGCTCCCAGTAAATTGGCATAATTATTTTCAAAGTGGTCGGCAGCATTATTCTTCGCGCGTCTTCCCCATCCCCTACCGCGTACCGCGGCTAACAGTGCTTTCTCCTCGGTAGCATCGACAATTGGCCATCGCGGAAATCCTCTGGTCACTGTTTTTTCCCCGCCTAATAGGGCGGGTTTTTCGTCCAAAACTCGATTGGCTGCCCAGATAGATCCCGGTTTGAGAACCATTCCTGTGCCCACGATAGATGCACTGCCTAAAAAAAGCCTTCTATTTATTTTTTTCATTTTTATTCTTTTTTGTTGATTTGTCTCATAGAAAATGGCCCGTTATACGTCCTTATAATAGCTTGCTGCTCGCTAACAGTGTTACTACTTCCTCCTCCGGCAGGTCAAAAACTATATAACGGCAATCTCCCACAGGGATGATCGAATAGTTATTGGTGCCTTCACGCAGTTTGTTTTCACGCATATTCATGTCATATAAGGCGGTATTTTTTTTTGATACCGGTATTCGAAGGAGTTTTTCCCCGTGGGTATGCCATAGCATCACCCAGGTTTTACCTGTCCGGTTAAAAATAAAAGCACGAATATCATCGGAGTCATTTGCTACTTTCTCTATTCTTTTATACGGAATAATTTCATATTTTCCATCCACATCCTTGAATAAGAAATGCTCTTGAGAAGTGTTTCTTAATTCTTGCTTCTGTTCATCGGTCATCAATCCCACAATGCGTATTTCCTCCCACATTTTTATCACTCGGAAATTGTCTTCGGTGCGAGGGTGGTTTTTAAACTGATCCAATCGGCCAAATAAGCCGATTGGGCAATCCCACGCGGCTGCCCGGCTGCAAATGTAGGTGTACATATCGGGTTGCATGCCGATTGTCCTGTCGGAAGGAGCCAGATAATCATTCCACCCGAAGTTCATCGATGAAAAGCTTTCGTGCATGTATCTCGCCGCCTGTACCTGATACATGTCGGTTGCCTCTTTCACCTCCTCGGGCAGGAAAGTATCAAAGGCATTCCCCCTTGTAATGATATGCCAGCTGAAATGCGACTTTGTAGCCGCCTCCGAAAAAAGGGGTGTTGGATTTAAGAGTTGATATACTTCCCATTGTGCTTTCGGGACGTTATACCAATAGGGAAAATGCACATCTTCCGCTCCGTCGAAATAGACAAATTTAAATCCCGTCTCATTGTAAATTTCACTTACCCGTTTCGCTGTTTCTTGTTGGATAGTTGTTCTTTGGTCGAACCGGATAAACTTGGGCCAGGTGTCCACATCCAATAGACCAAACTTGAATCCTTTCATTGCCGCGGTGATTTCAGTCCCAAGCTCTCCCCGCTTGCAACCTGTAAACTGATAGGGAGAGGTGGTGGTATAATTCTCGTACGAAATAATTTCATTGGCCATCTTCAGCAATCTTCTTCCTCCCTCCAAGGTGCACTCCCGGGGGGATTCCTCGACGGTGATGATCGAGTCGTCCTTGTTGACAGGCGCGGCCAGGGTGAATGTCCTTGCGAGGTTTAACCGGGCGTCGGGTACGGGTGTCACATAGGGGTCGTTCTTGCTGGCCTTATTATAGTGAATATGAAATCCGGGAATGATACCTGCTTTTTCGATTTTCCGGACAACTTGCTTTAAATCCTCCATTTCATGAGGGTAGTGGTTGTTCCAGATATAATGGCCCACGCTGGCGAATATGTCTTCATAATATATCAGCATCTGGCGAAAGCCTCCTTTTTTCGCATAAGCAATATGTTCATCCACATTTTCAGGCGTGATTCCTTTTGGCTCATAATAGGAATATTTGTACTCTTCACGCTGACGACTTTCAACCCCTAATGGGAGATGGTACTCTTCTTCGAGATGGACGATACAAGTAAGGAGGTTGTCCTTGTCTGTAGTGATCAATGCGGCTCCCACGCCGGTTAATTGAATGGTATTGTCCATTCCGGCGTACATAACGTACGAGTTGCCATCTGACACGGCATCGATTTTCGCATACGGATCGGTGCCCAGCACGTTCACGGCAATATCATTGTCCCACACAACATTCAGCCACTCCCCGAAATTGGCGCGTTTTTTAACCGGCAATCGCAAGAGGGTGAATTCGTCAATCTCTGTCTTCCTTTTTTCAACTCCTATTTTCCCGATGGTATATTCCAGCTTCTCGAGGGAGAAGGCGAGATAGTAATCAGTAATATTTAAGTCGACAGTTGCCGTGTACAATATCTCCTCGAATTGGACGATTAACTTGTTGCCGGTTTTTTGGACCCTGTCGGCATAATAGGTGCGAGGTTTGGCGGAGTAGGTAAGCATTAACTCGGTCGCATAGGGTCTGTACTCGACAAGGGCAAAAATGGATTTGTCATTATTTCCCAGGTCGAGGCATTCCTCTCCGGTTGCTTTATGCAGTAAGCTTTTGGCTCTCCCGTCGCCATAGAGTATTAGTCGCGCGTCTTTATTTTCGATGACAATCTCTGGAAGTTGGCTTTTCATTGCGGAGAGTCTGCCGCCACAGAGTATGTGAAAACAGAGCAGTAAGGGAATAATGATCGCATAATTATTCATCCCTCTTGCAGTCACGGTTTCCTTTGCCGTGTGACCATTTTCACCCGATTTCCTGTTGATCATTGAGGTCATAGCTGTCATTAATTTTTCCCTACCATCTCTAGCGGTTATTTTCCTTGATACGGTTGATCACCATGTCGAATGTTCCTAATGGATAGTTGTTGGGCTGTCCGTACCAGAAAAACGATCCGTATCCTTCATAATCTTTGGCCTTGATATGCGGGTCGGTGGCAAGATAACTGGGTATATCGTTGGAATAGGCAGCGACCGATACTTTCCGGTCGGGCCATAAATTCTTGATGGCAATGCCATATTCGGTGGTTACCTCCCTTGAAAGCCCGACCAGTTTCCAATCGCCGATATTCAATGTCTGTACATAAATGGGCATGTCAGTGGGAGGTGTACCGTTTTTGTCGTAATGCTCCAGCATGAGTTTCGCCCATCGTACATCCCTGCGGGCAATCCCGTTGGTAGGATCCTTTTCCGCATTTTTCAAATATTCTTCCAATTGCTCCCTGCTCCAAGGTGTGACGGGAACGGAGATCGTGTCAAGATAAAAAGAGATGTCTCCGTGAATAGGTGACAGGGTTTTATTTAAAGCATGCATCACTTCCTCTGCCAGTTGTTCACCTGCGGCACGAAAATGATCGATGCTCGGATTGATGTCGCCGGCGCATCCTTGGAGGAAGATGCCGGTCTGGAAGCCTCCGGTAGACTCGATCGTGGTTCTGGCATGTCCGGGAAAGTTGGCGTTCGCGATAAAGCGGTTTACCGCCGGATCGGCAAAAACCGGATGGCATCCTGTCAGGAAGAGCACCGATTCTTGTCTCTCTTTTTGCGAAACTATTTTCAGCACATCCAGACTATTGTCATAAATGATGTTTTCACCTCTCAAGCTTCTATTTCTTCCGATACCGGTAGTGTCGCGGCTGAAAAAGAGATCGCTCTTGACGGAATTGTCAATCGCTTCTTCTATTGCCCGGATAATGCCGGAGCGTACAACGTTATTCAGGAAAAGGGTATCGGGATGCTGGTTCTGCTTCTCCCAGGTGATCCAGCTTTGGGTGACCGGGGTGAAATGGGAATGGGAAGCATTGATCAATACCGCTTCATGGGGGATACCCCTTTTCCGGTAAATTTCATCTTTGATGCCTTGGATAAAAGAGTAGTCGAAACCACACACATCCACTCCCACGATGACGGCCACTTTCTTTCCTTTTTTAAAGGAGAAGGCCCGGGTCGACATATTTCCTTCGGAATTATGTTTGTTTGTGTAAAGTCTGTTGTCGTCGCCGGAAGCATACAATTTTCCGTTTACATAAGTAATGGCTCGGAGATTGACCCTATAGGTAGATCCGTTGTTATACCCGATTCGCACCCAACTTTCTTGCGGGTAGCTTATTTCGCATTGATAGAGCACGGTATCCTCACCGAGAGCGTAGATTCTTCTGCCATCGGAGGCCAGTGACTGGATCACATTGGTGTTGGCTATTGTTTTCCAGGATACGGCATTCTCCGTGACGCTCCCTTCGATCAATTCGCCTTTGGCAGTCGCCACATACAAATTCTCACCCGAAGAAGTAAAGGCTTTTGCCCCGTTGACCGTTGATAATTTTTCCCATTCGACCTTATCGATTATCGTTGTAGAAACGTATAGATCACCCTTGTCGGTAATTCCATAGAGTGAGTTGCCATGACCGGCAATGAGTTTCACAGGAATATCAGATGCGATAGATTTTGCCTTTCCTATCGCTTTTTGGGTAAACGTGAATAATTTCCCTTTTTCGTTTACTCCGTAGAATTGTTCTCCTATCGTGGTGAAAT
>JBAYRG010000149.1:0-7330 GCA_041676805.1 Proteiniphilum sp. | reverse complement strand
ACGCATCGATACGCAATCGGATGAGAATAACACACAAATTCCCAGCACACAAAAGCAATTCAATCTTGCCAAGGAAGTGGAGCAGGAGATGCTTGAGATGGGATTGACAGAGGTGAGCCTCGACAATAATTGCTATTTGATGGCGACCCTGCCTGCCAATACACAGAAGAGATTGCCGGTGATCGGTTTTATTGCCCATTTCGATACCAGTCCGGACATGAGCGGTAAGAATGTGAATCCAAGGATCGTGAAGAATTATGATGGAAAAGAGATCATACTGAACGAGGCAAAAGAGGTGCTGCTTTCTCCTGAAGATTTTCCTGAGCTGCTTGACCATGTGGGTGAAGATATCATCGTGACGGATGGAACCACTCTTTTGGGAGCGGATGACAAATCGGGTATCGCGGCAATTATGAATGCCATGCAGTATCTGATTGATCACCCCGAGATTGAGCATGGTAAGATCCGTATTGGTTTTACACCCGATGAAGAGATTGGCCGTGGTGCCGATAAATTTGATGTGGCTAAATTTGGTGCCGACTGGGCATATACCATCGATGGTAGCGAGGTGGGA
Source organism: Proteiniphilum sp. (assembly GCA_041676805.1). Lineage (GTDB taxonomy): Bacteria > Bacteroidota > Bacteroidia > Bacteroidales > Dysgonomonadaceae > Proteiniphilum. The sequence goes on along the minus strand of JBAYRG010000149.1, from coordinate 6,756 downwards.
GAGTTGGAATATGAAAACTTCAATGCTGCTTCAGCCAAGATCGATATACAGGGACGAAATGTGCATCCCGGATATGCGAAAGGGAAGATGGTCAATGCATTGCATGTAGCCAACGAACTGATCGCACTTCTTCCGGAGAAGGAACGGCCGGAGCATACCATAGGTTATGAAGGGTTTTTCCATCTGATCGCATTGGGGGGGACCGTGGAGGAGTCGAGTTTATCGTTTATTATCCGTGATCACGACCGTGAGAAATTTGAAGAGCGGAAGCGGATGATGGAAAATGCCGTGGCAACGTTGAACAAAAAATATGGTGGCCGGCTTACACTGCAGATGAAAGACCAGTATTATAATATGCGGGAAAAAGTGGAACCGGTAAAATATATAGTCGATTATGCCTATCAGGCGATGGAGGAAGTGGGGGTGAAACCCAACGTAAAGCCCATTCGCGGAGGAACCGATGGCGCACGCCTGTCATTTATGGGACTTCCTTGCCCCAATATCTTCGCCGGAGGGATGAATTTCCATGGGAAATATGAGTTTTTACCCATCCCTTCCATGAAAAAATCATCCGAAGTAATCATCAAAATAGCAGAAATAGTAGCCAAAGAGGAAAAAAGATAATATGAAGACAACTCCATTTACTGATTTGCATATCGCGCTGGGAGCCAAAATGCATGAGTTTGCCGGATATAATATGCCCATTGAATATACCGGAATTATCGATGAACACATGACGGTGGTGAATGCCGTAGGGGTATTTGATGTATCCCATATGGGTGAATTCTGGGTGAAAGGACCCAAAGCGGAGGAATTCCTGCAACGGGTGACCAGTAACGATGTCTCCCTCCTTAAACAGGGAAAAGCGCAATATACCTGTTTTGTGAATGAAGAGGGTGGGATAGTGGACGATTTTATCGTCTACCATTATGAACCGGAAAAATATCTTCTGGTAGTGAATGCCGCCAATATCGAAAAGGACTGGGCATGGTGCCAGAAATGGAACACCATGGGAGCCGAACTCGAAAATGCGTCGGATCACATGGCGCAGTTGGCCATACAGGGTCCCAAAGCGGTGGCAACACTTCAAAAACTGACCGATCATGATCTCTCTGCCATCCCTTTCTATGCCTTTGAGACCGGTACTTTTGCCGGCGTGGAGAATGTGATTATCTCCAATACGGGATACACCGGAGCCGGTGGATTTGAGCTCTACTTCTATCCTGAACATGGGAAGAAAATATGGGATGCTATCTTTGAAGCAGGTGCCGAATATGGTATCAAGCCGGTTGGGCTGGGTGCGCGTGATACTTTGCGGTTGGAGATGGGGTATTGCCTTTATGGGAATGACCTGGATGATGCCACCACACCTTTGCAATCCGGATTGGGATGGATCACCAAGTTTGCCGAAAACAAACCTTTTGTGGGTCGTGAAGTGCTGGAGAAAGAGAAAGCCGAAGGGGTATCGCGTAAACTCTGCTGCTTTGAGCTGGTTGATAAGGGAATTCCCCGCCACGGATATGAGATTGTGAATGCGGAGGATGAAGTGATCGGCAATGTGACTTCCGGCACGATGTCGCCCGTGTTGAAAATAGGTGTGGGCATGGGATACCTGAAACCGGAATATGCGAAGCCGGGAACCGGAATCTATATAAAGGTGCGGAACCGGAATCTGAAGGCGAATGTGGTGAAACCACCGTTTAGAAAGCCTTGATTGATGTGATGATTTATCGATATGGTGATCCCGATGAATCGGAACAACTTGTCCCGAACTTCGGGAAGTAGTGCTGATTGATGATAAATCCTAAGTCTTAACGTTGATCTTGGATACCATCGTCATTAATGAGTCAAAAATATATCCCAACACGGCCGGAAACGGTAATGTTGGGGTTTAATTTTGGATTGTGGATATACCAATAATTCTTATCCGTAAATCTCCTTTTTTCCTGCGAGGAGGGTGTTTTTTAGCAATGATACGATCGTCATGGGACCTACGCCGCCGGGAACGGGGGTGATATAGGAGCATTTGGGGGCGACCTCATCGAACTGCACATCGCCGGTGAGCTTGAATCCGGACTTGGTTTTGTCGCTGGGGACGCGGGTGGTGCCTACGTCGATCACCACGGCACCCTCTCTTACCATATCTCCTGTCAGGAATTCAGGGACACCCAGCGCGGCAATAATGATGTCTGCCTGCAGGGTGATCTCCTTGATGTTGGGAGTACGGCTATGGCATACGGTGACAGTGCAGTCGCCTGGATAGGCCTTTTGTACCATCAGCATCGATACCGGCTTGCCAACGATATTGCTGCGCCCCAGTACCACGCAATGCTTCCCTTTGGTCTCTATTTCATACCTTTTAAGCAGCTCCACAATTCCGGAAGGGGTGGCGGAAAGGAAACAGGGCATGCCAAGCGACATACGCCCCACGTTCACGGGATGGAAACCATCCACATCCTTGCGGTAATCGATGGCTTCGGTCACCTTTGCCTCTGAGATATGCTTCGGGAGGGGTAACTGTACGATAAATCCATCGATATCGGCATCGTTGTTCAGCCGGTCTACGCAGGCAAGCAGTTCTTCCTCGGTGACGTCATCCTCATAACGGATCAGGGTGGAGTTGAATCCCACCTCTTCACACGATTTTACCTTGTTGGCCACGTAGGTCTCGCTGCCCCCGTCGTGGCCGACCAATACGGCTGCCAGATGAGGTGTCTTGCCACCCGCGGCCTTAATCTGTGCCACCTCTTCGGCGATCTCTTTCTTTATCTGTGCGGCTACCGCTTTCCCGTCAATTAGTTGCATAAAACTGTTAGTTTATTGGTCTTTAATACGCTGTCCAATTTTATTGATATTCGGCTTCGCCGTTATTCAATAGTTATTCGGCTTCGCGTTATTCAGCTTCGCTGTTATTTCCCGCTTTGCGGGATAACTCAATAACCACTCAATAACCACTGAATAACCACTGAATTACAATCGAATTACCACTGAATTACCTTCTCTTCATATTCCGTATAGCCTGACGTCCACCGCCGGAAGTCATCATACGCATCATCTTGCGGGTTTCGTCGAACTGCTTGAGGAGTTTGTTCACCTCCTGCACGTTGGTGCCGCTGCCTTTGGCGATACGGGCACGGCGGCTTCCGTTCAATATTTCGGGATTGGTACGTTCCTGGGGAGTCATCGAGCGGATAATGGCTTCGATACCCTTGAATGCATCGTCGTCGATATCCAGGTCTTTGATCTGCTTGCCCACTCCGGGGATCATTGATGCCAGGTCCTTCAGGTTGCCCATCTTCTTGATCTGCTGGATCTGATTGATGAAGTCGTTGAAATCGAACTGGTTCTTGGCGATCTTCTTCTGCAGGCGGCGTGCCTCTTCCTCGTCGTATTGCTCCTGCGCCTTTTCCACCAGAGAGACAATATCACCCATGCCGAGGATACGATCCGCCATACGCTCGGGGTGGAATACGTCGATGGCATCCAGTTTCTCACCGGTACCGACGAATTTGATCGGCTTGTCTACCACTGAGCGGATAGAGAGAGCCGCACCACCTCGGGTATCACCATCGAGCTTGGTCAGTACCACACCGTTGAAGTCGAGCCGCTGGTTGAATTCCCTGGCGGTATTCACCGCATCCTGACCGGTCATGGAGTCGACCACGAAGAGGATTTCCTGCGGATTGACCGCTTTTTTGATCGACTCGATCTCCTTCATCATCTCCTCGTCGATAGCGAGACGCCCCGCGGTGTCGATGATGATCAGGTCTTTGCCGTGCTGACGGGCATATTGAATGGCGTTTTGGGCGATCTTGACAGGATTTTTGTTCTCCTCCTCGGCATATACCGATACACCGATCTGTTCTCCCAGTACTTTTAACTGTTCAATGGCGGCGGGACGATAGACGTCGCCGGCGACCAGCAACGGGTTTTTTCCCCTTTTGCTCTTAAGCATATTGGCCAGCTTTCCGGAGAAGGTGGTCTTACCCGATCCCTGCAGACCGGACATCAGGATAATGGCCGGATTTCCCTTGATATTGAATTCGGCAGCGGTGCCTCCCATCAGTGTAGAGAGTTCGTCGTGTACGATCTTCACCATCATCTGCTCCGGCTTCACGGCGTTGAGCACATCCTGTCCCATCGCTTTTTCCTTCACCGTCTCGGTGAATTCCTTGGCAGTCTTATAGTTGACGTCGGCATCAAGGAGTGCGCGGCGCACATCTTTCAATGTTTCGGCCACGTTGATCTCGGTAATCTTACCCTGACCCTTCAGTATCTTGAATGACTTCTCCAGTCTTTCACTTAAATTTTCAAACATAATATCTTATCCTGTTTTTGTTTTGCCTTTATTATGAGCGATTTACTAATTAATTCTGATAACCAGTATGGCGAGAAATGAGCCTGAATAATATTTGAAAGTGGCTTATTGTCCATACTATCGCCAGACTCGCACCTCTTTCTGCTTAGGCGGTACAAAAATAGTTGATTTTTTGCCTATATCCAATCTCTCTTATACTTTTCTTAGCATTTTTGATTTTTGTCAGTAGTCGGATTTTCAGTAGGAAGAACAACGATTTGGAGCTGATCCTTATTTTGAAAACTTTCAATCATAGTTCTCGGAAGATAAATTAACAGGTAGAATAAATTCACGCCCTACACTGTAATGAATAAGCCCATGATGTTGCAACCGTCCAATAATCATAGCTGGGTGCGTATTAAATTCTTGTGCATAAGCTGCAATTTGGTCGGCTGTAATTGAAGTAGGGTGTGCATGTAACAATTTTTCTTCCTGTTCTTTGGAAAAGGTATGTTTCACTGCGAAATCATGTGCTTCCTGTTCTTTCCCTGGGTCGGCAGCGGCAAAGTCAATATTCTCGAGTGAAATGTATTTTTTGCCATGTAAAACAATGTGCCCTAACTCATGAAAAAAGGTAAACCAGAATCTGTCGTTCTGTTTATAACGTGCTGTCAGTTGAATTAACGGATTGTCATTAATCCATCGTGTAGAACCGCTCAAAGGTACTTTAGGAAGTTTAGGTGTAAATAATAAAACCACTCCCGCCTGTAGACAAAGTTTTTGCAATTGCTTAAAGAAGTCTACAGGCTGTTCTACCATTAACTTGCGTATGGAAGGTATATTACTTTTTAGCTTCTTTACATTAAAAGCTGGGGCTTTAATTTGTTTTGCCTGTAACTCACCTTGTCGAAGCCAAGCCGAAATAGCATGTGGTTCGTGCATGTGTTTTAATGATGTATATGCAGCAACTTTAAGTTCAGATTCCATATATAGGCTTTCCCATCCCTTTTGGGTGGCTACACCGAAGTAAGTTAAGAGATTTATGGTTTTTTCTTCGATTTTTCGAGTAGGTGCTACCCAGTTGAGTTTTGCCATCTTGGTATAGGGAAACTCTTTTGCCCATTGTTCAGCTTCAGCAATTGCTTCAGAATGTTTTTTACGGGCAATATATTCATTGTATCGTGCTTGTTTTTTAATCCAAAAGTTGGCAGGTATATTTGTTACCTTTTCAAACAGCACAGCCATTTCCGGAGTCAAAGAGCTTTCTTCATTCAAAACAGCTATAATTGTCTTTTCAGGTTTCCCTGTTCTTAAAGCAAACTCTTTGATTCCCATGCCCATTTCTTCCAATTTTTCACGGAGTGTTTCTGCCGGGTGAAAAACAATTGTCGGAATATATTGATTGGTTGTCATTTTTTATCTTTTAGTTTTCTTTTCGTGATAGTCTGTGATTTCAATAACACATACTTCTACAAGTTGAGTTAGTTTTATTTGTTCTTCCGTTTGAGTAAGCTCATCAGGTATAATCGGCTTATAGATAAGTCTTGATGGTTGCAGCAAGCTGCAAGCCCATTGGCCATTTCTATTTTCGGTTAGAGGGTGGTGGTGACCAGGTAAGTCAAACAACACCGAAAAATTCTCTGCGTCATACAGGTCATTCAATCTTTTATGTAAAAGTTTAGCTTGATTCTTCCCGAGTTTGCGCTGTGCCAAGCTGAAATCATTTGCATATTTTTCTAATTTTCTGTCTGCAAAGATAATATTCATCTTTTTAAATTCAAAATTTAATTTACACTTTCTGTAAATTAAAATAATTTATTGCTGGTGTGAGGTATCTTATGATGTCATATATTAATTGATATTTTTTTCTTATCTTTGCAGAAACAAAATTTCCGCATGAGTCAATTACGATTCTACCTTCAATATTGTGTTTTATAATCTACTGTAATGCCTCGACTTACTATTCATCTGGGTTGTTGATTTACCTCCAAGTTTAAAATAAGTCATGTATTGGATTCTTGTCCGGTTTTTATAATATCTGCTGCTTGGCTTTCGCTTTCTTTTGCGTTTGCCGTATCAGCAAGTGAAATATAATCTCATATCTCAACGAATATAATCGTTATTTCTGTATCTTTTACATTGACTCTTGCCATACCACAAAGCTACTAAAAAATGTTTATTAAAATGGAATACCATCTTCAAATGTGACAATAGGGTGGTGTTGCATAACATACCTGAAATATGCAATTACGGAATTCACGGATAGTTAAAAGGAGGATACCGGAAAAAAGAGCTGCCGTTTATTTACATTCATTTTAAATGACTATTTTTGTTGTCTCTTAAGCATGGCGCGATGAAAAAAAATCCACTCCGAAAGTTTATATATCTCTCTATTGCCGCTGCGATAGTCACTATACTTCTGAAGTTTTATGCTTACTATGTGACCGGTTCGATGGGGT
>JBAYRG010000148.1:0-7373 GCA_041676805.1 Proteiniphilum sp. | reverse complement strand
TTTAGATTTAAAACGCTATCGTGTCTTCTTTATTTTCATTGTTTTGGTAATTAATTCTAAGTATGGAGCAAAGTTACTCAAAAGATTGTCATCACCAAATTTCAAAAAGAAATTTTCAATTGGCGAAAGAAAATATTTGAGATATACTATTATAACAAAGCATATAATCAATTTCTCGTTGAAAATCCGTATCTTTGCACCCCTAAAAAGATTGTTTACATGCAGAATATCCGAAATATTGCCATCATTGCCCACGTAGACCACGGCAAGACCACTTTGGTGGACAAAATGTTGATGGCAGGCCATCTCTTCAGAGACAACCAGCAGACCGATGATTTGATCCTCGATAACAATGACCTTGAAAGAGAACGGGGCATCACTATTCTTTCCAAAAATGTATCCATACGTTATAATGACGTCAAAATAAATATTATCGACACGCCCGGACACGCCGATTTCGGTGGTGAAGTGGAGCGTGTGCTCAATATGGCAGATGGCTGCCTGTTGGTGGTTGATGCCTTTGAAGGTCCCATGCCACAAACCCGTTTCGTTCTGCAAAAGGCATTGGAAATTGGCTTAAAACCCATACTGGTCATCAACAAGGTGGACAAGCCCAACTGCCGTCCCGAAGAGGTACAGGAGAACGTGTTCGATCTGATGTTCAGCCTCGACGCCACCGAAGAGCAGCTCGATTTTCCCACTATCTACGGCTCTGCCAAACAGGGATGGATGTCCGACGACTGGAAAAAACCATCCGGCAGTATCATTCCTCTGCTGGATGCGATTATCAAATATATTCCGGCTCCCAAAATATTGGAAGGAACGCCGCAAATGCTGATCACCTCCCTCGACTACTCCAATTATGTGGGGCGTATCGCCGTGGGGCGTGTCCACCGGGGCACGATTACCTCCAACAAGGATTACGCGCTCTGTAAACGGGATGGAAGCATCAAGAAGATCCGCATCAAGGAGGTGGATCTGTTTGAAGGGCTGGGCCGCGTGAAAGTAGATGAGGCAACCTCGGGTGATATCTGCGCGTTGATCGGGATCGAAGGATTCGACATCGGGGATACGGTGACCGATATGGAGAAACCCCAACCACTCGACCCTATTGCTATCGACGAACCCACCATGTCGATGCTCTTCACCATCAACAACTCCCCCTTCTTCGGGCAGGACGGGAAATATGTCACCTCACGCCATATTTACGAACGGTTGATGCGGGAGTTAGACAAGAACCTGGCACTCCGTGTGGAGGAAACCGACAGTTCCGATTCATGGATCGTATATGGACGGGGGGTATTGCACCTTTCTGTGTTGATCGAGACCATGCGCCGCGAAGGGTATGAATTGCAGGTAGGGCAACCCCAGGTGATCATTAAGGAGATCGGTGGAGAAAAATGCGAACCGATGGAACAGCTCACGGTAAACCTCCCCGAAGAATCGGCCAGTAAGATCATCGACGTGATCACCCGCCGCAAGGGAGAGATGCTCACCATGGAGAGCAAAGGCGACCGCATGCATATGGAGTTCGTGATCCCGTCACGGGGTATCATCGGGCTAAATAATATCGTGCTCACCCTCTCCGCCGGAGAGGCCATCATGGCACACCGTTTTTTAGAATTCCGTCCCTGGAAAGGAAATATCGAAAAACGGCAGAACGGCTCCATCATCGCCGGGGAATCGGGCAATGCTTATGCCTACGCTTTGGACAAATTGCAAGACAGAGGCCGCTTTTTTATCGATCCGCAGACAGACGTGTATGAAGGACAGGTAGTGGGCGAACACAACAAGGAGGGCGACCTGGTAGTAAACGTCACCAAATCGAAAAAACTGACCAACGTGCGTGCTTCCGGAAGCGACGACAAGGCACAATTGGCTCCCCCTATCGTCTTCAGCCTGGAAGAAGCGCTGGAATACATCAAGGAAGATGAGTATGTGGAAGTAACCCCCAAGCAGATGCGCATCCGCAAGATCATGCTGGATGAAAACGACCGCAAGCGGGTTTCCAAGAAAGGGTAGAAAAGTAATTCCATTCTGAGATTTCGGGCAATCAGGGTCAATTAATGAAAAGATAAAGATGCTGAAAAACTTTAAAAATCACTATTTTAACTTTTTCATATAAGAGTGTTTTTGTATATTTGCTTTCGAAAGGAGAAAATAAACATGGCAACCTATGTTATAGAGATAGACGAAAAATCAACTGCCGGTAAAAAAGTTTTATCGCAATTGAAGTCACTGAATATCAAGATAAGGAAGGAAACCGACTTGACACCATTGCAAGAAAAAGAAGCTTTTTTACATACTTCAAAAATAAATGCCGCAAAAATTTTCGATAAACACTTATAAAAGTAAAAATAAGCATATATAAACGTGTCTTTAAGTTATTCAAAAAATATATGCTAATTTACTAATTATTAATCGAATGAAATATAGACAGCGTGATATTGTTGAAATAAACTTTCTATTTCCCAATGGCAACATGAAACCTCATCCTGCTGTAATCGTATCCAACGATGATTTGCAGGAAGTAGAAGGTTTTGTGTATGTTGCGCTTATTTCGTCAAAAAACTACAATCCACAATACTCGTACCCATTAAGCAATAGCATGCTCACCTTTTCCATGAACAAGCAAAGTTTTGTGAAGTGTCACCTAATAGTAGCTAATATGGAACGTGATATTTTGCGCAAATTAGGAAAAATACGGGAACCCTATTTTACTGAAATGGTTGATAAAATTATAAAATCAATCTTTTAAACTACCACTCATTCAATCTCAGTAACCAGGGGGATAACGCCCCGCGGTTATATATTTATTCATATCTACCGTTTCGGGTTCGCTGCTATCGAAATAAAAACCGTATCCATTATCTGTAAATTCATATGGACTACTTCCCCCATATTGTCTTACATAAGAATATCTCCACTTGAATGCGAATCTCAATGACTTACCATTGTTATACATTTCTTGTAAAAATTGCGGCCATTGACTAAAAGTACCTCCTAATTTATAACACTCGGTTAAGCTTGCAGTATCCATGGGTGGAGTGCCAGTCACAATAAGATCTTCCAGGGCAGCGCCACCCAGGATGGAGAGAGAAGTAAGATTCGGGGCATTTTTAATCGATATTTTCTTTACCTTGGTATCATTAAAATTCATTTGAATTTTCAATTTCTCCGAAGTAAAATCAGCAATATCAAACTCATAAATATTCAGAGAACTGGATACTCTCTCACAATTCAAACCTGTCAGGGAGATCTTTCCCTGTGGTTGATTTGTGACATCATACAAGTTAACACCACCTATGGTATCATTTATACCAACTACCGTAAAATTATTGGCATGGATATCAATGATGTCTATATTACAATCACCCGGTAGAATGACAGTGCCTTTTTCACAATATTCAAAACCTAATCTATCTAAATGTCTGGCTGAATTGATAGTTGTCTTAGAGACACCCGATAACTCCACTAACCGAATAGGAGTTTGTTTTAAGTCCAGCTTTAAGTCTTTATTGGTCTGATTTTTCCTTTTATCTATTTCTATTGTACAAAGTGTTGCGCTCGAAATGGTCACTTTATTCAAATTCTCTCCTCCTCTAAACCAGGATAATTGATCATTCTCGATTTTTACAACTTTTGACTGAATGTCAGCAGAATAGAGATGCCAGGTCCAATCACCGGGTAGTTTATGATTGGTTACTTTTAAATCTTTTGTGTAATCGGCATAATTATTCATCTGTATTGTAAAATAGGGAGTTCCATTATTTTCGTAATTCACCCTAATTAGGAAAGTGGACTGATCTTTGTGATATATGTCGTATCCCCATTGATTATATGTATTCTTTTGCAACCAGACCAATTCGTCCGACCACGGTTTGCCTGTGACAGATGTATATATATCTTTCAGTATCAGCCGGAATGCCTTAAACTCTGCAGGCTCATCAACAGCTTTCGACTTGACAATCAGCCCTTCATATACGAGTTCATCTATATAACCTTGACCCCAAACATTTCTTAACGCGATATTAATCGTTATCTCTCTGTTACCAGATTTCTCAAAAAATGGAGATAAGCTGGGGTCGAACGCCTCGCCGGACGAATTAAAATTGTCCCCTTTTACCATATAAACCCCTTTGGCCGGACAATTAAACTCTGCAAGATAACTTTTATATATACCTCCACCGCTGATATCCATGTTAAGAAGCATGGAAACTGCTTTATCATCGGCATTATAGACCCGCATCGACACATTAAGTTTGGTAGGGGAATAGATTGTATCATTCGCCTTGTTTTGCTCATCATATCCCAACTTCTCCCAATAGATTCCATCCTTTTCATCCAGATTATATTTGGGGAAAACTTGCCTGCCGTTTCCGTAGGCATTCATCGTGAACGAAAGATCGGCTCCAGCGGGACACATAACATTATTTGTGTTGCATGCCGGCGTAGCCATGGTTTGAAGCACAGGATTGTCCAGCATCGGCCTATCGGCATAGAGTATGTAAAGGGCATCTCCTCGAAACCAAGCCTCTTTAAAACCAATTTTTTTTATGTATTGCTCCCAATCAATCCATTTATAGATGTCACCGCCCACCCCTTGCGGGTCGTGCACCAGAAATGAGACGGGGCCTGCATTCTCTTCCCTTTTATACCCAATCACATACAACACATGCTCACCATGATTCAGCACGATGGGGTGCCGTTTTTTGAGCAGCTTCGTCATTTCCGTCGCCGCATTTTTGGGCTTCCGAAATGAGGAGCAGGAGATCTTCACGCCGCCTCCAATCATTTCTGCGATAGCATCGACAATGCTGCCGGAGTCATAGTCCCAATAGGTGAGAAAATTCGTACCCCATCCCTGGTCGAGGGTTGCATGTCCTATCCTTTTCACCAACGAAAGCAATCCATTGCTCAGACCGGGATCTAAATTTGTATATGAACGGACAAACATCATCGCGCAGGCTGCCCAGCAGGTCTGATCCATCTGCTCTACATAAGGCGCCTTCATCGTGATATTTTCCGTCACATAATTATAATTGGGGGTAAGGGCAATCGATAAATAGTTGTACCTTCCCTTCGATGTGTCGCCTGATTTTGTAGCATTGAAGGGTGCATTCGCCTGAAAAGAGAGCGTCAGCTTTCCGGTAGACTTGTCATAGGTAAAATCAACCTTCTTGTATATAATACCTCTTGCTTCTTCAACGGTTTGCTTATCGGTTGTAAAAAGAGAACAATCTATATCTTCTTCCGCGTCTAATCCTTTTTCGATGGTGGCTTCCACCTTGACCGAATAGGCTGATTGCATCTTAGAAAAATCAAGAATAATATTATTTCCCAAATTAAACATCTCATTTTCCTTTCGTTCGACAATTGTGATCTCTTCATGAGGAGCATCCGGGTTCATGGCTGCGGATATGGAGAGCTGAAGATTGGAAGAAAACTTCATGATCAAATCATTTCCTTTGAAAGTGCCGGTAGCCGTTCCTCCAGTGGCGGTAATTATTTCGGGCTCTGTAGTTCCACCAGCTTTCTTCGCCACCCCGTCGGCTTCATACATAATCTGCCCCAAGCCGGAATATGGCTTGTCTATCATAAACAAACCATAGTGCAATTCGTAGAGATCACCCTCTTTTATCCTGCCGGAATATAACAACACGGCATTCGCCGTACTATTGTCATCGAGAGTGATCTTGAATGGCGCATAGAGTGTAAATCTATCGCCGTTTCCGCTGATAATCATGTGGTGCGTTTGGGTATAGCTGTCTGTTTCCGACCTCAGCGTCACGCTGAAGTTTGTATTGTTCTGTCCGCTGATGGTCAACACTTCCTCCTCATATTTCGTGCCGACCGGATTGTCGTCCTGGATATTCGACTTTTTCATGGTTTGATCGTCGGCAAGGTATTTCCCTTCAATATTGGGAGGCGTAACACCCTCGTTGATAGGCATTCCCATCTCCTTTATCATTTTCAGGACATCGGATGGAACCACTTTTTCGATCTTCTGTCGCAGGAGCGCTGCCACATCATCTATGGGATCATCGGGATCAATAATTTCTCCCGGACAGGCGGTAAAAAGCAGCATAACCGCCAATAATAAAAGATATCTAAAATTTTTCATGCGATTATTTTTTTATGGTGATGAATGAAACTTCTGCAATTTTTTTAGTTAGGTTATCCTGCTTTCACTGTTTACTCCAAATCCGCAGATTCAGATTCAACTCTTCCACAATTCCTATTGCCATTTCCAAATCCCTAAAAAATTGTATGGTTTTCTCCTCGTTGATAACCGATTTACGGTAATTAGGCTCAAACAACTCTTTTTTATATGGAATAGCGATGAAAACAGATGATTTCACGAATGAAATCCTAATTTTTTTTCCGGTTCGATTTTTAAAATCCAATAACTTTTGCAGGATACTCGCCGACAAGATATACCTGGCTTCTATCTGATCGGTACCATAGACAACAAACTCCTTCTCAAATTCGATATCTTCCAGTTCGATCAATTGCCCGAATTTTTTATTCATCTTCTGAAAAATCTTCGCCTGTTTACCCAATATCCTCTCCGTGGAATCGGGCAGGACGACATGCCTACCTCTAAAATCCTTGTGAAAATCGGCTTTAAAGAATAAGCCGTCGAAAATCTTTGTCCATTTGTCCCGACTACCGCCCTCATCATCTGTTATGGTTGTCTTATAGCGGGCATGCACTTCCGAAAAGGCGATATCCGTTTTGCCGATCCTGCCGAAGACCAAGTCATCACCCCTATAGGAATCGGGATTGTGCAGGAATAACCCGGATCGTATAAAATCTTGTGGTTGCACATATCCTTTGGGGGAATATTGCAGGTTCTCCTCAAAAAACTGTACGATCCGGGTGATGATCACATCCTTATATGAATCTACAAAACCGCGTTTATTGGATTTGATCTTGCCGATATAAAACAGAAACAAGATGATCGCCGTGATCAACACTATCGTCAACGGTACGTTGGCCGAACGTTCGTGGACATATTCCCCGTATATCATACGATTCACGAGAAGCCCGACCGTCCCCATCACGATAAGAAGGAGGATGAACAGGCATGTCGTAAGAAAATTCTTCCGCCGCGTTTTCTTTCGTCGCATATCCAATTCTTTCAGCGACGGCAGCAGATCACCACGATAAAACTTCTTAAATTCACCGATGGTTTTCACAAGCAAACCAGTTAGTTATTAAATAGTTCTCTCAAATCTATATTTTTTTACTCAGTTTCAAATACCTCAAAGAACACTTTCGGCTTCAATCCCATTATCAGGGAAATGATATTGGAGGACAGCATTTGTATCGTATTGTGAGTTGATTTCTATCTTCTCTTCTCTTCTCTT
>JBAYRG010000147.1:0-7377 GCA_041676805.1 Proteiniphilum sp. | reverse complement strand
TGATTTACTGATGTGATGATTTACTGATGTGATGATTTACCGATGTGATGATTTACTTAACTGTGAGAATTCCGAGAAGTCGGGACAGGTAATGCCAATTAGTAATTAGTAATTGGTAATTTATTAATTGACTACCAGTCGAATCGTAAATGTTTGATGGTAGAGCCTCTGTTCATGATGGATGAGAGTGATTTGATCCCTATTTTCACATGCTCTTCCACAAAATTTTCGGTGATATGCTGGTCGCTCTTCTCTGTCTTCACGCCCGTGGAGATCAGCGGCTGGTCCGACACCAGCAGTAGCGCTCCCGTAGAGATACGGTTGGCAAAGCCACAGGTGAAAAGCGTAGCGGTTTCCATATCTACTGCCAGGGCACGTATCTGCCTCAGATAATTCTTAAAGTCATCATCATATTCCCATACGCGGCGGTTGGTAGTATAGACGGTACCTGTCCAGTAATCGCGGTTAAAGTCGCGCACGTTGGAAGAGACTGCCCTCAGGAGGCTGAATGCCGGCAAGGAGGGTACTTCCGGCGGGAAATAGTCGTTGGATGTACCTTCGCCACGGATAGCAGCAATGGGCAGGATATAATCACCCAGTCCGCTCCTTGACTTCAATGCGCCACATTTTCCCAGGAAGAGCACTGCCGAAGGAGATACTGCGCTCAACAAATCCATGATAGTAGCGGCATTGGCACTTCCCATTCCGAAATTAATGATAGTGATACCGTTAGCGGAAGCATTCGGCATATTGGCGTCTAAACCAATTATAGGAGTATTGAAATGATCAGCGAATATTTCAACATATTTCTGAAAATTAGTCAGAAGAATAAATTTGGTGAATTCATCAAGCGACCTCTTCGTATATCTGGGAAGCCAATTCTCCACAATTTCCTGTTTTGTTTTCATTTTTATTCTTTAGAAATTAGAAGTTGAAACTTAGAATTAAGAGGTCTGATCCACCTTTTCACCTAAGCACTTAGGCACTTAACCATCTTCCTATTTGCATTATCATACTAAAAGAGGTAATTTTGTACCGGCTAAACCGTTATTCTGTGAACAAAGATACAATGTACGATTTAAATTTACCATCTTTCGACACAAAAATCCGTAAAAAGGGCGATGGGATGGAGATATTCGATCCTCTACGGAAAAAATATGTGGCATTGACTCCCGAAGAGTGGGTACGTCAACATTTTATTCATTATCTTATTTCCGAGAAACAATTTCCCGGATCACTAATAGCCAACGAAGCCGGCATCAAATTAAACTCGCTTTCGAGAAGATGCGATACAGTGGTTTATAATCGACGGCTTGAAGCGTTGATGATCGTAGAGTATAAAAGGCCTGACGTAACCATCACCCAGGAGGTATTCGACCAGATTACCCGTTATAACAGCGTACTAAAAGTTCCCTATATAGTTGTCTCCAACGGATTGGTACATCACTGCTGTCAGTTGGATTATGAGCAGCAATCCTATCGCTACCTTACTGAAATTCCGACCTATCAGGAAATTATTCAGTAGTTATTTGGTTGTTGTTCAGTTGTTGTTCGGTTGTTATTCGGTTGTTGTTCGGTTGTTGTTCGGTTGTATTTGTCCTGCAAAGCGGGAAATAACAGCGAAGCGAACATCTGTAAATTGGCATATTGGCACATTAGTCTTATTGGCACATTAGTCTTATTGGCACATTAGTCACATTGGCACATTAGTCACATTGATCAATAGCTTTCTTCTTTAGACGGAAAATCGGACGATTTCACGTCGCTTACATATTGTTGAACAGCTGTGGTGATCTCGTCGAACAGATTGGCATAGCGACGCAGAAAACGGGGAGAGAAGCCTTTGTTCAACCCAAGCATATCGTGCATCACCAATACCTGGCCGTCCACTTGTGCACCTGCGCCAATCCCTATCGTGGGGATCATCAATTCGGCCGTCACTTCACCTGCCACTGCTGCCGGAATTTTCTCCAACACCACGGAACAGCATCCTACTTCCTGTAACAAACGGGCATCTTCCATCAACTTGGCGGCCTCTTTTTCTTCTTTGGCCCGTACGGCATAAGTTCCATATTTGTTGATCGACTGCGGCATCAACCCCAGGTGTCCCATCACGGGTATACCGGCATTCAGGATCGCCCTGATCGACTCTATGATCTCTTCTCCTCCTTCCAACTTCAGGCAATCGGCCTGTGTCTCTTTCATCATCTTCACCGCATTGGCCACAGCCTCGTAAGGATCTCCCTGGTAACTGCCGAAAGGCATATCCACTACCACCATCGCCCGTTTTACCGCGTTCATTACCGATTTACCATGATAGATCATCTGGTCGACTGTCATAGGTAAAGTAGTAGCATTTCCGGCCATCACATTGGATGCCGAATCGCCTACCAAGATCACATCGACACCTGCCTGGTCGATCACAGACGCCATTGAATAATCATAAGCCGTAAGCATCGATATTTTTTCGCCTTGCCGCTTCATCTCACGCAGGCGGTGGGTAGTCACTTTTTTCTGGTTGGCAGTGGAAAGATATCCTTTTTGATTTTCTGACATCTGAATTACAATTTTAGAATTTACTTGATTTTCAATTTACAAAGGTACTGCTTTTGGAAGTTCTTTTTCAATTATGTCATAAAAAAACCGAGAACTAAACCGTCCCGGCTTTTTTGGAGAGAATATTTTATTCTTTAAAATTAAAATCTATAGCCTAAAGTGAGCAATCCCCTGATAGAATTATTTTTTAGGGAAAAGGGAGTCGCATCCACTGCAAGTGCACTATTGACATAGTAGTTTGGGAAAGGATAGAGTTCATCCTTTTGTGTCTTATAGACTACTGCCATATCGAGATAGAAATTCCTATTGAAACGGTAGCCTAATCCACCTGTGAAATAATTAGTATCACCTTCGATGCGGAATATGGTGTTGGAGTTACGAATTAATGGTTCACCAAACTCCACTAGCCCACCCTCGGCGTCATAAGGATTCTCCATCCATGCATATCCCAATCTAATGGAAAACTGAGGTGTGAAACGGTATTCCAATCCCATTTTCACAGTCGAAGCGAGCTTATGGTCTTCAGTAATATACTCATTGTCTATGTCGTATATACCTGAATCATCATGGAAACCGGAGGGTACCCGTAGCTTCATATTGGTATAGTTCACCATCTCATAATCCATACTGGCAATAAAGCTATTACCCAAGACGGTCGCCACACTGGCCACTATCTTTCCGGGCGTCTTCAGGTCGTAATTGTTGGTGAAGACCGCCGAATAGGTTTTTCCAGGTTCATAATCTCCTTCAACATATCGTGTCATATGATCAGCAACTTGTGCTTCATAAGTTTCTGTCAATGCGTACCAGGTAGGGGTGTGCCATGCCAGGCCTATTCTCAGGCTGTTCACCGGCCGGTAGATTGCTCCAAATTTAGCACCCACACCTGCTCCGCTGACAGTCAGCCAATTGGTCAATGTGTAATCGGATCCTCCACCAAAATCCTCCACAAGGTCGGTTGCTACATCATAATAAATATCTTTGATCGATAGCGACATACCAAGATTCAACACACTATTGATCGTAGTTCCTACCGTAAAATCATAATTATCGATATTACCTTTCTCATAAGATCGAATTTTGTTTTGTACTCTATCCCGGGTGACAGGCTCATAATCATAGTAATCTCCATTCTTTACCGGATTAATAAGATAGGAGTTAAATCCCAAAACCGTCAACCAGTTTTGATCGAGAAACGGATCGGGGAGATCGTCCCCTATTTCCAGATAAGAAGGGTTAACGCCATCACGGGTACTAATATGAGCTATATAATCGATCATTCTGCCATTGGGATTTCCTTGTGCCAATATATTCTTATTAAATGATTTCAACTTATTATACGAAAAACCAAAATTAATCAGTGGCATCACATCATTTCTCAACGGGAAATAGCCTACAAATCCAAGGTTATCCATACTGAAATGAGTTTTGTTGGCATTCCTGTTGCCAACCGCCGATCCTTCACGGGATAAATCCAGTGTACCTGTCACCTCAGAGCTACGATATACAGCTATGCCGGCAGGATTGATAGAAACACCAGTGAGGTCTCCCCCCAAGGCGCCGAAAGCCCCCCCCATCGATATGGCGCGGGCAGTTCCGAGAAGATCTTCGCGGGAAAAACGCAAAGCATCTACTTCACCTTGTGAGAATAAAGGTGTGGATAGGATGAATAATGAAAAAAGTATATAACTAATTTTTTTCATAATGATTCAGCATTTAATTTAATTTCAATTCATCTGATTACCTGCGACCTCCACTGGAACGTCCACTACTTCCACTACTACTTCCACCAGAGCTACGTCCGCTACTACTGCTGCTTCCGCTACTACTTCCAAAGGAACTGGAGGAGGAGGAACTGCTTCTGCTGGGGGTGGAATAGGTTGAAGAACTACTACTCGAAGAGCTTCTCGACGGAGTTGAATAGTTGCTACTGCTGGATGAATTGCTTGAACTGCTCTGAGAAGGGGTAATTGAACTACTCCTTGAAGAAGTGGACGAACTTCTGTCGTAAATGGTACCCGATGAGCTCCTACCGCTATTATAGGTCGCTGATGAACGGGTAGACTCGGTAGTCTGATTAACCGAACTAGATCTGGAGTTAGTAGTAGACGAACGGTTAATCGCCTGTCCGGTTCTAGAGTCATATGTCCTTCCTGAGCTATCCACTATTCTGGTTCTGGATGAGGTAGACGAACTCCTGCTACTTGTGATGTCACTGCTTCTGCCGGAAACAGCATTTCTTGTTGAAGCGGTACCTGAGGTTCTTCCGGATAGTGAACTACTATTTCTTGATGATGTCCTTCCCGAAAGACCGGCCATTGAGGAGGTATTCCTGCTGGTAGCGGAGCTTCTTCTGTAGCTACCGGAGGTTCTTCCGGATCGGTTATGAGTCAAGCTGCTGTAATATCCATCATAAAATCCATGGTGGTAACCACCTCCATATCCACCCCAATAACCGCCGTAATACCAAGGATCATACCATCCGCCATAGCCGTAATACCAAGGATCGTACCATCCGCCATACCAGGGAGAGTACCATCCGCTGTAGTACCAGGGGGAGTACCATCTGCTATAGTACCAGGGGCTTCCCCATCCAGACCATCCACCATAGCCGTAATACCAAGGATCATACCAGGGATAATAACTGGAACCCCATCCCATACCATAGTAAATATTAGAGTTCCATCCCCGATTGTTGTAATTCTGATAGAGATCATCGCCCACATAGACAATCACCTCATCCGCACCGGTGATCTTGATGCTCGACTCCGGATCGTGAAACCGGACGATCCGGTCGGTGTATGCATAATCTTCATAGCTATTCTCTTCTTCTACATAAGCAGTATCGTCTACTAAATCGTTACTGTTACCGCGACGATTATATTCATCGACATCCCTGCCATTGGCCGTCACTGCCATGTTCGACACATCACCCTGCACGATTACCACTCTTTTCTTTTGTGGCTCCTCAATTTTCTTCTGAACCTTTATCGGTTCTTTTTTGGTAGGATCAGCATATATATCATCCCATTCCTGGGCGAAACCGAACAACGGTACAGCGACAAGTAAAACTGCAAGTAAGTTTTTTATAGTCTTCATCGTTTCTCCCTCTTTATATCTGTTTATAAATAATTTTATCTCTCATCACTTATGACTCGGAAACTTTCGAAAAGTTTAAATAAAGATCGTCCTTTTCCAAGGCACATCCTATATTCTACAAATATAGCGAATGTCTCACAATAAAGATGTGTAAGACTTCGAAACGCTGCATTTGGTTTGGTTAAAAAAACGAAATCGCAGGTTTGATCATACTAATATTTCCAGACCGTCGTATGCCGGTAAAACATCTGCTGGGAGTTCTTTTTCCAAATTCGCATGCAGACCGATTTCATGGCTCATATGAGTTAGATAAGCAGCTTCAGGTTTTACTTTATCTATTATTTTCAGTGCCTGGTCTAAAGTTTGGTGTGATATATGTTCCATTTTTCTAAGTGCACTGATGGCCAACACATCCACACCTTCTAATTTCTTCAATTCACTCTCTTCCATCGTCTTTATATCGGTCAGATATGCAAAATTACGGATACGGAATCCCAGAATAGGCAGTCTATAATGCATTGCCCGGATGGGGGTCACCATTACCGATCCTATCTGAAAATCTTCATCCACATTGATCCGTCTGACGACAAGATTGGGCACTCCGCTGTATTTATGCTCTGTAAAGCAATAAGGCAATCTCCTTCTGAGCGCATTTTCCAGTCGTTCCTCCATATACATGTCTATCGGTCCAAAAATGGAAAAAGGGCGCAACTCATCAATCCCCCCCACATGATCATAATGTTCATGAGTCAGAAGAAGAGCATCAATTTTTTCGAATGGGAAAGGGAGCATTTGCTGTCTGAAATCGGGTGAACAGTCAATCATAAGCACTTTCTCATCGATCTCGATCCTCACTGACGCCCGGAGTCGCTTATCCCTCGGATCAGCCGAACTACAGACTTCACAGCGGCAACCGATTTGTGGAACGCCAGTGGAAGTACCCGTACCCAGAAACTTCACTTTCATATGATTAAGATTAAGAAAAAAGCCGCCACATTCTCTGAAATGGGCAGCTTTCGATTTGTATATTCTATTAATTCAATATAGGCAGGAGTGAATATAAGATGAAAAAATCAATACTCTCTTTCCAAAATCCAAAGATCGTTGAAGGGTACTCCATAGGTTCTTCTCAAGTAGTCGGTATTACCTTTGGCCGAATAGGTGCGATAAATTTCATCTCGTTTGGCTGCCGCTTGTGCTTTATCATCATAGCTGGCAATGATCACTCGATACATTCCTTGTTCGTTCTGGGCCAGGATTACCAAATGCCCCTCATTCTCCATACGGCTTTTCAATGATTCGGCGTTCAACTTCACGCTCAATGAGGCGATCACCACACTATATTTTCTCAATCCCGCAGCATCGGTCGGAAAAACCGCTTCCACCTTCTCTTTTCTTACGGAAACCTCTACAGGAGGAAGGGAACTGGCATCTTTCACCACTGTGGTGGGTTGAGATGCAGTTTGTTGCATTTCTTTTTCTTTGGCTGCTTCATACACCTGTTTATAAGCGCTTTGCTTGGGCTTGCAGGATACCCCGATAAACAGCAGGGTTACTAAAACCAATGCATAATGGAATTTTCTCATACCTGTTCACTGTTTTATTAAATTGTTTTACTTCTATAATCAACTCTTTACTCTTTACTCTTTACTCTTTATTCTTTATTCTTTATTCTTTACTCTTTACTCTTTACTCTTTTGTATTATAACCGAATCTTTCAGC
>JBAYRG010000146.1:0-7480 GCA_041676805.1 Proteiniphilum sp. | reverse complement strand
GCCCTTGTGGTGGTCACGGGGTTTGCTGCCCTAAGCGTTGAATTGCGGGCACCTCTCATGCAACGGCTCTTTTTTCGTTCAGGATTCAGGCAACTCTATCTCTCGGTTAATCATGCTTTTGGCATACTACCTATTGTAATCAGCAGCTTTACAACTGCGCGCCGGTTTGTCATGAACCCGGCACGCTCAATTGCAACCAGCTTGCGTTATGTAAACAGCTGGCATCTTCACCTCCTGCGACTGCTTGATGATGATCTTACTAACTGATAGCCTGATCTGAATAAGTAAACATAGGGGAAAACCAGCATATGCATCAGTTTTGTATATGGAAAAATCATAAAGATAAAAAAACCTAAAACGATATGGAGTTTATATTGCAGTGGATGATGAGCCAGTATTAATCCGGCATTGGGTTGGAAGGTTACAACTGCCTGTGCCCAATCGCTCAATGCAGCATACATTCCTATCGGTTCAGTGGCTGTTTTGGCGGCGGCGGTAAGTCCGATTATGGCTTCTGCCAACAATAGTATTATGATAAAATAGTCCATAAAACTACTGTTGAATTTTATGCGCGGGGAGCTGAATCGCCTGACTACCAGTATCGCCATTCCTATTACAGCCATGATCCCAAAAATTGACCCCATTGATATGGCAATTAACCTTTTGGTTTCTGTAGTCATCACCAAGTGATAGAGCGACTCAGGAATAAAAAGTGTGAGATGGCCGAAAAACACAAAAATGATCCCGACGTGAAAAAGATTGCTTCCCAGCTTAACTTTATTGTCCGCAATAAGTTGGGTCGACTCTGCCTGCACTGTCTTGTTCAACTTTACCAGTCGTGTAATAAATCCAAAGAAGAATATCGTCAGAGCAATATAAGGGAAATAAGTGAACAAAAAATTGTTGATATAGTTATCCATGTCAGTCGATTTTATAATTAAACAGTTCTAATTGGTTTACCGATCGGTTTTACAGGCTTCTCCCCCAAAGGTCACAGGTTCTTCTTCATACTCAGCATCCAAGTCCAATGGCTTCTCATTTTTAATCATCTCCCTGGTAATAGTCTTATCAGGTTGTCTTGCTGACAATGAAATAATAGCCTGGAAAATAGAGCTGTATAAGTTGCCACTTTCACTTAGTGCCTCATTGATCCTATCCATAACGTGCACAGTTTCACCTAATAATCCAGCTGACTTTTCAAGTGGCAGGCTGGAAAGGAATTCCAAAAATGCAGGAATATAATCCGGGAGCTCTCTGGTATTGAGGTGCATGCCATTCTCCTTGTAAAACTCCATCAGATTGACCATGGCTTGTCCGCGATCTCTGGAATCACCTTTAATATGTTCAAAAATATGCAGCGACACACTTCTGGAGTAATCAAACAGCTGCACATACTCTTCCTGCCAGTCAGTGAGATCGAGTTGACCAAATCTTTTACAGAACTCAGCCAACCCCCTTAATTGATCTTCCCGCAGCAATGACTCCTCCCTCAATTCTTTTTCAACATGAAGCAAAAATTCCTGCAGCTCATCATTTGGATAGGAGAGTAATAGTGATAGAACTTTATATGTTTTTATCATAATCAGATTCCTCCAAACAGGTTTTTAAATTTTTCATCATCGCTGTTGTCCCCATTAGGAAAGCCGCCACTGGATTGATTTAGGTATACATTTTTGACCTCCTCCCTGTGGCTGGCAGGTATCACGAACCGATCCTTGTAGTTGGCAATGGCCAGAAGATGATACATTTTCTCTGTCTCCTCAGAGGTTAAGCCGGTCCCTTCCAGCACCCTAAGATTCTCTTCCTTATCCACCGTTTTGCTGCGCATGTAGGCTCGCATCGCAAGCATCCGCTTCAGCGCTTCCTTTACCGGTTTCTCATCACCCGCAGTGAATATATTTGCAAGGTATTGATGAGAGATACGCATATCATCCACATCGGGTAAAATACCATTCATTCCAATGGTTCCGCTACTAAGTGCTGATTGAATTGGAGAAAGGGGCGGCACATACCACACCATGGGTAATGTCCGGTATTCAGGGTGCAACGGGAAAGCAATCTTCCAGTCGATAGCCATTTTGTAAATCGGTGAGGCCGCCGCCGCTGTCAATACATTTTCCGGGATACCCTGTTTTCGTGATTCTGAAATCACTTCAGGGTCATGCGGGTCCAAAAATATATTCAGATGTTCCTTATAAAGATCTTTTTCATCAGGCGTCATTGCTGTTTCTTTAATCTTGTCGGCATCATACAGCATCATTCCAATATATCTTATCCTTCCAACACATGATTCACTGCAGATAGTAGACTCACCAGCTTCTATGCGCGGGTAACAAAAAGTGCATTTTTCAGACCTTTTAGTTTCCCAGTTGAAGTACACTTTTTTATAAGGACAACCGCTTACACATTGACGCCATCCGCGGCAACGGTCCTGGTCAATGAGCACAATACCATCCTCCTCGCGTTTGTATATGGCTCCTGAAGGGCAAACAGCCACACAGGTGGGATTGAGGCAGTGTTCACAAATACGGGGCAGATACATGATAAAGGAGTTTTTTAACTCACCGTATATATCTTTTGGAATATCTTTAAAATTTACCTCCTTACTCCTTTTTTTAAACTCCCCACCAAGATCATCTTCCCAGTTAGGTGTCTTTTCAATTTTATCCATCACTTTTCCGGTTAAGATTGAGTGAGGCCGTGCTGTTGGTGGTGTTTTAAACTTAGAACCCTTATGTAAGACAGAATAATTAAAGGTAAAGGGTTCATAATAATCATCTATTGTGGGCATAGTAGGACTGGCGAAGATGTTTTTAAGAACACCTAATTTGCTACCCATTTTGGGTGTAAGCCTATCTTTATCGAGCTTCCAGCCACCTTTCCACCGATCCTGATTTTCCCACTCGTCAGGATATCCAATGCCGGGTTTGGTCTCTACATTATTGAACCATACATATTCAACACCTTTGCGTGAAGTCCATACGTTTTTACAAGTTACCGAACATGTGTGACAGCCGATACACTTGTCAAGGTTCATAACCATTGCTATTTGCGCGCGTATTTGCATAGTGTGTGAGTTTTTAAGATTCATTTATGGGTTGATCCATCCATTCCACTTTGTTGAGTTTACGTAAAATGATAAACTCATCGCGGTTGGCACCTATGGTACCATAATAATTTATACCATAACTCAGTTGTGCGTATCCGCCAATCATATGGGTTGGTTTCAGACAAAGCCTGGATATAGAGTTGTGTACACCTCCCCGATTCCCCGTAATTTGACTTACGGGCATATTCACTGTCCGTTCCTGATTGTGATACATGATTAACGCACCATTCGGAATTCTTTGCGATACGACAAGACGCACAACAGTTGCCCCATTTTCGTTAAATACCTCTACCCAATCATTGTCAACCAGGTCCATCTTTTTTGCATCCTCTTCGCTCATCCATGCCACAGGACCTCCACGTCCCAGGGTGAGCATCAACAGGTTGTCCGACCAGGTTGAGTGGATTGTCCACTTGTTATGCGGAGTCATCATATTGAGGATCATATATTTCTCATCCCCATCTAATTTCTTGAGCATCCCTTTTAACGACTTTGTGTCTATGGGCGGTTTATAACAAACAAGATTTTCACCAAAATCAATCATCCATGGGTGGTCCTGGTAAAGCGATTGACGGCCAGTTAGTGTTCGCCACGGAATAAGTTCATGCACATTGGTATAACCTGCATTGTAAGAAACTTCGTGGGATTCTACGCCACTCCATGTAGGCGATGTGATGATCTTTCGTGGTTGCTGAAGCAGATCTTTAAACCGGATCTGTTCATCTTCGCGTGCGGATGCCAGATGACGATGCTTGCGTCCTGTTATCTTTTCCAGTGACTCCCAGGCCTTGACGGCTACTTTACCGTTGGTTTCAGGTGCCAGGGTCAGGATCATCTCAGCAGCATGAATATCGGTTTCAATGGGTGCTCTTCCGTTTGATTGATGTCCGTTGGTAGATATATTCAGCTTCTTAAGCAATTTCACCTCTTCTTTTGTATCCCAAGTTATTCCTTTGCCGCCATTACCGATTTCCTCCATGAGTGGCCCCAAAGAGGTAAATCTTTGGTAGGTATCAGGATAATCGCGAATCACCTCAATAATATCAGGCATGTTTTTGCCAGGCTTCAGTTCCAGATTATCTACTTTCCAATCTTTGGCATACACCGTTTCTGAAATCTCCATGGGTGAATCGTGTTGCATAGGCAGCATCACTATATCTTTTTCTTTTCCGAGATGACCGGGAGAGAGTTCTGATACTTTTTTCGCCAGACCTTTGAAGATATTCCAGTCGGTACGTGCCTCCCAGACAGGATCAATAGCATTGGAGAAAGGATGAATGAATGGATGCAAGTCGGTGGTACTCAAATCATTCTTCTCATACCATGTTGCAGCGGGCAGAATAATATCGGAGTGCAGAGCCGAAGTGGACATCCTGAAATCGAGTGTTACAAGCAAGTCTAGTTTTCCTTCCGGAGCCTTGTCATGCCACTTCACCTCGTGTGGCAGTTGTTGTCCGTTGACTTTTAAATCTTCTCCAAGTACACTGTTTTGTGCTCCCAGCAAATGCTTCATAAAATACTCCATCCCTTTAGCGCTGGAAGCCAGAAGGTTGGATCGCCATATAAACATGTTCCTCGGGAAGTTCTTTGGATCATCGGGATCTTCCGAAGCGATGGTAAGTTCATTGCTCTTTAATTTTTGGGTAATGAAGCTTTGAATATCTTTTCCCTGTTCGTCAGCTTGTTTACTCAATTGAATGGGATTATCGCTTAACTGTGGACTGGAAGGCAACCAACCCATTCTTTCCGATTTCACATTACAATCAATCATCGACAATTTTTCCCATTTTTCTTTATCTGCCAGGGGGGAGATCAGTTCTGTCAATCCTACCTTTTCGTAACGCCATTGGTCGGTATGCATATAAAAATAGGAAGTGGCATTCATATGTCGCGGCGGACGGTGCCAGTCGAGTGCAAACGCCAAAGGGGTCCAGCCTGTTTGTGGACGCAGTTTTTCTTGTCCTACATAGTGAGACCAGCCTCCACCCGACTTTCCAATACATCCGCAAAATATCAACATATTGATGGCACTGCGGTAAATCATATCTGTATGGTACCATTGATTTACTCCACAACCAATAATAATCATCGATTTGCCTTCTGTCTTCTCGGCAGTCTCTGCGAATTGTCTCGCTGTTGATATGACTTGTTCAGCAGGAACACCGGTAATTTTTTCTTGCCAAGCTGGTGTATAAAGCGCATCTTCAGAGTATTCAGGAGAAGGGGCTTCACCCGGTAAGCCTAATGAAAGGCCATAATTGGCAATTGTTAAATCATATACAGTGCAATAGAGAAAATCTCCATCGGGTGACTTCCGTACCGGAATTTTCCGATAGATGATTTCCTCATGAGCCGCAGTACCAAAATAGGGGAAAGCTACCTCTGCTACTTCATCAAAATCATTGGCAAATGTGAGTTGGGGTGAAATCTCTTTTCCGGTTAAAACATCCACCATCTCCAAATTCCACTTTTGTTTTTTATCCCAGCGTGACCCTACTGTACCATTAGGAATTACCATCTCCCTGCTTTTTTCGTCTACCAGAAGTGGTTTCCAGTCGGCATTTTCCACATTAGCATATTTTGCTTCCAGGTCGCTGGCTCTTATTATTCTACCTGCCTGGAATTTACCATCCTTCTTCTCTACTTTCACTAAAAATGGAAGGTCTGAATATTGTTTTACGTAATTCTTAAAATATGGCGTCTTTTTTTCGATGTAAAACTCTTTGAGTATCACATGCCCCATAGCCAAACCCACTGCGGCATCTGTGCCCTGTTTTGGTTTTATCCAAAGGTCGGCAAATTTTGCAGCTTCATTAAAGTCGGGTGATATATTGATGGTTTTTGTCCCCTTGTAGCGTACTTGAGTGTAAAAAGGAGCATCTGGCGTTCTGGTAACCGGAACATTGGAGCCCCACAACATCAGGAAAGAAGAATTATACCAGTCGGCACTTTCCGGCACATCGGTTTGTTCTCCCCAGGTTTGTGGTGAAGAGGGTGGAAGATCGCAATAAAAGTCGTAAAAACTAAGTACTGTCCCTCCCAACAGACTCAAGTAACGGGTGCCTGATGAGTAGCTTACCATAGACATGGCCGGAATTGGGGTGAATCCTGCAAGGCGGTCGGGACCATACTTCTTGATGGTATATATGTTAGCGGCAGCAATTATCTCTTGCGCCTCTTCCCAATCAAGGCGGATGAGGCCACCCAGGCCGCGCTGACGTATATAGCCATCGCGTGTAGCGGGATCATTCATCATACTTTCCCAGGCCACTACCGGATCGTTGTGTATCTCCCTGGCTTTTCTATATGCTTGTGCCAATACCCCTCTTATCATCGGGTATTTCACCCGATTGGCACTATAAAGATACCATGAATAACTTGCCCCGCGGGGACAACCTCTCGGTTCATGATTGGGTAAATCCGGCCGTGTTTCAGGATAATTGGTATTCTGAAGCTCCCAGGTTACCAGTCCGTTTTTTACAAATATCTTCCACGAGCAGGATCCCGTGCAGTTTACACCATGGGTTGAGTGCACCACTTTATCAAATTGCCATCGATTACGGTAGAAGCGTTCCCAGTCGCGGGGTGTATCGGTTGTGACGATGTGTTTGTCGGCGCTCACAGTAGCCTTTTTACTAAAATAGACAAGTTTATTAAGTAGGCTCATAATAAAAGCGTGTTAGGTTAGTGAAAAGAGTTATTAAGACATTTACCGCTGTATAGTAGTATCTTAAAAAAATATTTCATAAATATACAATATAAAAACTTTTAAATAGTCATAAACCCAGATATTTATCAAACTTTAAGACTTGAGGGTGTTTTTACGAAACAAATAATCTTTGCCTATAGAGTAGAACATGCTGATAATAGCAACCCACCATGCAGTCAGCGCTATGTAAATGAAAAAAGAGGAAATCCCCATCAGGAAGGGGAGTTCAAGTGCCTGAGACAGTTTTACAGTACAGGCAGTGTACATGCCTAAAGGGAATATCATCCCCCAGTATTGAGGATGATATCTTAGAGGTAAACTTTTAAAAACATGTCGCCAAATACCTAATACAACAATGAGTGGAATCCACCAACTGCCAATAGACCAGAAGAATAATGTGAATCCTTTCAGAAACGGGAGTATGTCCTGGATAAACGACCAGTGTTGCACATCTAATATTAAATTAGAACCGGCCAATGTTGAAATAGCAACCGCTCCCATATTAATCCAGTATGCAGGTGCAAACTCCTCTGCCCGCATTTCAAAAAACGACATTCTGTAAACGATAAGCGTGATGATTATAATGTAAAACATGCATCCACAAAGGAACATAGCCAATGCAAAAAACGACATAAGATCTGCAGAAACCGGGATATAACCTG
>JBAYRG010000145.1:0-7588 GCA_041676805.1 Proteiniphilum sp. | reverse complement strand
CCGATCTCTTCGATGATGGGGCCGATCATTTTGCAGGGGCCGCACCACTCTGCCCAAAAATCTATGACCACCAGTTTGTCTGTATCCAGTACTGAGTCAAGGGTTGCGTCTGTAATTTGAAGCGCCATAATTGTCTTTTTTATTGTTATTTATTAGTTGATTTGAAAGTCGATAGATAAATTATTCTTTAAGTAATCGATAAACCGCTTATTCACTTGAATTTTAGCTGGCCGTGAAAACAACTGAATTCTCATGTGCGGTTCTTCTCCAATAATTTGGAAGTATAACAATGAATTTCCGGAATTGTTTTTTACAAGTGCCGATAATTCAGCGACTGAAGTATCATCCACCTCTGAAAGAGGGATTTGCAGTGTTATTTTTGACACCAGTTTATCTTTCACCTCGGATAACAGGGAGATAGAAGCAATTTTCACCTCCATCTCTTCCTGACGGTAAGTTTTAGGTTGTACCCTCCCTTGAATATACACAGATAGTCCGATTCGCGCATACCTGCCAAAGTTCACACTATCTTCGCTGAAAAGGGCGATCTCAAATTTCCCGGTATAATCTTCCAGTTTGAAAATCGTATAAGGGGATCCTCTTTTGGTCTGTCCCTCACGTACTGCTGTGATGATTCCTCCGAAGGTGATATCTTTCCCATTGAGCGAATCAAGATCCTGCAGTTGCTGGGTATCGGCATTGCATACATACTTGAGAATAAACTCATACTCATCCAATGGGTGCGCCGACAGGTAGATACCGATCAGTTCTCGTTCCTTGTTCAGCCTTTCCAGATCAGACCAGCGGGTAGTCTGGGGAATTTCGGGACGGGCTATCTGGAATGAGGTATCGTCGCCAAATAATGAATTCATCGCTTCTATCTTGTCCTGCTGGTATTTATTGCCATAACGGATCAGCGTTTCCAGAAACTCTTCACCTCTACTGTTCTGCGCTGTAAATTGTTCCCTTTGGATACCCGGAAAAGAGTCGAAAGCTCCTGCCATGGCCAGCGCTTCAATATTTTTTTTATTGCAGGAAGAGAGATTCACCCGTTCCACAAAATCAAAAATATCCTTATAACGACCCTTTTTCCGGCGCTCTGTAATAATGTCATTCACCGCGTTCTGCCCCACACTCTTAATGGCGGCCAACCCGAAACGAACGTCCCCCGCATCGTTGACGGAGAATTTCAACATCGATTCGTTCACATCGGGTGGCAGCACGTTGATACCCATCGCCATGCACTCATCCATGAATTTGGTGATTTCAGTGATGTTGTTCAGGTTGTTGGAGAGCACCGCCGCCATATATTCCGACGGGTAATTGGCTTTGAGCCACGCCGTCTGGTAAGCTACCCATGAATAACAGGTGGCATGTGATTTATTGAAAGCGTAGGAAGCAAACTTCTCCCAGTCGTTCCATATCTTATTGAGCACCTTTGCATCGTAGCCATTTTTGGTACCCCCGGAGATAAATTTCTCCTTTAATGCATTCATCTTATCGATCATCTTCTTCCCCATCGCCTTACGTAACTCATCCGATTGTCCACGGGTGAAATCCGCGAGCAGGCGGGAGAGAAGCATCACCTGTTCCTGATAGACGGTGATTCCATAGGTCTCATCAAGGTATTTTTCCATGATGGGAATGTCGTATGCAATCTCCTCCCTACCGTGTTTGCGCGCCACGAATGAAGGGATATAGTCCATCGGCCCCGGCCGATAGAGGGCATTCATCGCTATCAGATCCTCGAACTTACTTGGCTGTAGCTCTTTGAGATATTTCTGCATGCCGGCAGACTCAAACTGGAAAGTGCCGGTAGTCTGTCCGTTACAATAAAGTTTGTAAGTAGTTTCGTCGTTCATATCAATGGCGTCGATATCTACCTTTATTCCCCGGTTCTGCTCGATAATGGCAACGGCATCCTTGATGATGGAGAGTGTCTTGAGGCCGAGGAAGTCCATCTTGATCAGCCCTGTCTCCTCAATCACCGAGCCTTCATATTGAGTGACCAGCAGTTTCTCTTTGGTCTCTTTATCTTCTGCCGTACTGATGGGGACTACATCCGAAATATCTGTCTGGCCGATAATCACACCGCAGGCATGTACTCCAGTGCTTCGTACGTTTCCTTCAAGCATTCCGGCATATTTTAATGTACTTTTCACCAACGGATCATTGCTCTGGGCAGCCTCTTGCAGTTCCGGCACATTCTCGATCGCCGCTTTCAGGTTGATCTTTTTGACATTAGGTATCCTGTCGGGTACCAATTTGGCGAGCCGGTTCGATTCCGACAGGGGCAGCTTATGTACCCGTGCCACGTCGCGGATCGACGATTTGGTGGCCATGGTGCCATAGGTGATGATATGGGCTACCTTTTCACTGCCGTACTTCTCCGTCACCCAACGCAATACCTTTCCTCGCCCTTCATCATCAAAATCGATATCAATATCGGGCATCGAGATGCGGTCAGGATTAAGGAAACGCTCAAACAGCAGGTCATACTTCAATGGATCGATATCGGTGATCCTCAAACAGTAGGCCACAGCCGATCCGGCAGCCGACCCACGTCCCGGTCCAACAGCTACATCCATCTCCCGTGCCGCACTGATAAAGTCCTGCACAATCAGGAAGTAACCGGGATAACCCATATTCTTGATGGTATCCAGCTCGAAATCGAGTCGTTCCTGCACTTCTGGAGTAAGCGTGTCACCATACCGCTTGCGGGCTCCCTCCCTGGTTAGATATAACAGGTAATCGGCTTCCAGTTTGATACGGATCACTTTGTCGTAACCACCCAAACGTTTAAAATTGGCTTCTCCAAATTCTTCCTTCAGCGTCTCTTCTGAATATTTTTGTTTGTAGCCCTCCTCGGTACCGAACGCCGGATCGATAGGATAAAAGGGCATCAAGGCTGCATGGTCAATCGAATAGGATTCTATTTTTGCTGCTACTTCCAGTGTATTGGTCAATGCTTCGGGAATATCGGCAAAGATACGGTTCATTTCGGCGGTGGTCTTCAACCACTCCTGTTTGGTATATCTCATCCGGTTGGGATCATCGAAATCTTTACCGGTACTCAGGCAGATAAGGCGATCGTGTGCATCGGCATCCTCTTCATTCACAAAATGGACATCGTTGGTCGCAATGATCTTCACATCATACTTCCTGGCGATACGGATCAGTTCCTGGTTTACCCTCTCCTGTTTGGGATAGGTGGTCTGGTCGGCATCTGCACGATCGGTTTTATGCCGTTGCAACTCAATATAGTAATCCTCACCAAAAATGCTTTTGTACCATTGTACTGCCTCTTCGGCTTCCTCCATCTGGCCGCTGTCGACTTTCCGGGAAATCTCCCCGCCAAGACAGGCAGAGGAGACAATCAGTCCTTCATGGTACTGCTCCAACAGTTCTTTGTCGATGCGGGGACGGTAATAAAAACCTTCGGTCCAGCTTTTGGAAACCATCTTGATCAGGTTTTTATATCCTTGCAGGTTTTTCGCCAACACCACTAAATGCCACCCGCTACCGTCGATTTTCTCAGACTGCAGATGACGGCTACGGCGTGCCACGTAACATTCACATCCCACGATCGGTTTAAAGAGCTTACTTTCCGTCTCAGCGAGTTTTTGACGGAGTTGATCAATCTTCTCCCGGTTCTCTCCGGTCTCCCAGTCTCCCAATCTCCCTGTCCCCCTGTCTCCCAGTCTCCCAGTCTCCAAGGTTCCCTCAGTCTCCCCGTTCCCGGTCTTTTCCAGTTCGCTGATCTCGCTTTTTATTTTTTTTATTTCGGCATTTACCGGTGCATTTTTCTTGCTTGCGTAGTTAAGGAATTCCTTGATGCCGTACATGGCACCGTGGTCGGTCAGTGCCAATGCTTTCATGCCATCTCCGATGGCTTTGTCAATCAGGCGCTGTATACTTGCCTGCCCGTCGAGTAGCGAGTATTGCGAGTGAACGTGTAGATGTATAAACGGATACATATATTTTGGTCAATTTTTTTATTCTGAGCTGTGTACAAAAATACGGAAAATTGGCCAAGGTAGGAGAAGATATCGGGAGAAGTTATCAACGGGATTTTAGAAATTACCAATTACAAGAGAATTAAGCGTGAAGAACTATTCAGAAAACCATTTTAAGATATTTTCTTCCGAATCGTCAAAATATTGCATTTCTTTAGATAGGATTCCATATAATCGATATCTTCACCATATAAATTATAGCTAAATCTCCTTACTTTTTGCATCGCATGAATCAAAACTTCGGGATCATTTTGTCGGCTTAGTTTACGGAGGGATAGCAGATAGTCGGTTCTAAAGCCGGTTTCGATATTTTACCTATCAATTATATTGAAAATATGATATTTTACATACCTAAAATATCGATATGTGTTGTAAATATAAGAAGAGATTATCAAACTTGAAAGAAAATTTGAGTGATTAAGAGATATTTATACTTATCAAGTGTGAAACAGCCTGTTGTATTTCCCGAAAGGTTGTCTCGTCAATCTTCCCTATTTGTCTGATAAGCCTGTTCTCAGATACACATCGAATCTGAAAGCAATCTATGGCCGATTTTTTAGCCAAACCAGTCTGTTTATCGGCCTCCACCTCTACCATCCATGATACATCTTTGTAATGCTCTTTCCAGTCGGTAAGAGGCACGATAATCCTTAAGGGTAAAATACCCACATTATTATCATTGATGATGACAGCCGGACGTTGTTTTTTTATTTCCGCGCCAATTGTGGGATTTAAGTCTACAATCCAAACCTCACTCTGTCTCATAATAATTTTCTCCATCCAATTCAGTGAAAGCAGTCAAATCAGGATCATTCTTATATCCCTGCAACATAATTTCCGATGATTTTTTAAGCATGTCTTTCCTGGCGGCATCTGTGATGATCGTTTCAAGATATTTGTTCAAGCTTATCTTGTTCTCTTTTGCGGTTACATTCAAATGATCAAAAACATCTTTCGAAATTGTAATCAGCTTGGTTCTTTTTTCCACCTTAATTGTATTCATATTATTTATATATAAATCTATATACAAATATATATGAAATGTTTATATTTACCAAAATCAAGGATATATAATATTACCGAAAATAGCCTCTTTGGTTTTAGTTAATCCTTTGGGTGTTTATTCGATATAGAAATCCGCATACGTTTTATATTTCTCATTGGTTCTCTTAAAATCAGGTTTTGTGTACTCCATGACAATTCTATGTCTCCCTTTTGAAAAGAAGTTCCAAAGGTCGAAGAATCCTTGTTCAATATTTGTCGACGCACCGGGTTTCAGTGTGTATCCGATATCGTATCACTTGTATTGTTTGTCATAGTTACCTTTATTTTCTCGGGAAGTGCTGAAGGCTCATAAACCCGTTTATCCGTAGATAATACTACCCTACTGTTGAGATCGTCCGGTATTTCAATAGGTTCTGCCGGGGTAAAGATTTTCTTTACAGTCTCGTCGGGAATTACATCGTTCGCTGCAGTAATATTATGCTTAACTAAAAGTGCTATCACAGCATAATAGCAAGCATAATATAGCCTATTTACAACTGCATTATAAAATGCAGATTCTATTAAACTGTCAGCTTCTGCCAAAGTTTCTTTTGCTCGCTGCAAACGATAGTCAACTAACAGGCGACGTTCTGTATCGGTTAATAGTTGCTGTTTCATTGCAGTCTGACTCCTTCATTCATTACGTTTATAAAAAAAGGCGTTCGAAACGGACGGTTATACCACTCCTTTCGAGTATATACCAAAGGGGAGTGGACAGTATTCCGGATCACCTTTTATCATTCTACACAATAAAAATCGGAAAAAAACAGAACTGTCTTCTCCCGATTTCATTGATGTAAAATAATTAGTCAATTACTATTTTGCAATCCTCTCCAACCATTTGATCATTGCCAGCATGGTGAACATAGAGATGACGCATGCAGTTACGAATAGCATCCATGTGGCAACCATCGACATATTGGTGTAGAAGACGGCGCCAATAAACAATAGACTGTTACCCACTGCCGTGGCTCCTAACCAGGCACCCTGCATGATACCCTGTAGTTTGGGAGGAGCTACTTTCGACACAAATGAGATACCCAACGGACTGATAAACAGCTCAGCTACGGTAAGGATAAAATAGGTGCCGATCAATAGCCAGGGGGTTACACGTGCCGAATCGGCCAATCCACCCATTGCGTCCACTTCCGATTTGAGAGGAAGTCCGATTGATCCTATTGCCATAACCACATAAGCCAATGCTGCGATTCCCATACCAATCGCTATCTTGCGGGGTGTGGAAGGCTCTTTTCCTCTGGCCCTGAACCATCCGAAGATTCCCACGATAATAGGAGTAAGAAACACCACAAAGAACGGATTGATCGACTGGAATATCTCGGCTCCCTGTAAAGTGACAAATCCCAAGTTGACCTTTATCTGGTTCAAGTCGGTATAATCCTTGGCAAAATAGGTGAGGGTCAATCCGTTTTGATGGAATGAGAACCAGAAGAAAATAACTACGGCAAATACCGCAAACAGGGCATAAAGACGCTGCTTTACCTCTTTGATGTCCATTTCCGTCACAGCAGCATTGGCACGGTTGTCAATGTGCTTGTCAGCGGGATCGGGGAATCCATTCTTATTAAAAACATATATGACCAATGAGATAAGCATGGCCGCGATAGCCACCGCAAAGGCGTAGTGAAATCCGGTAGTAAACACATTCAAATAGCCACTGCTGAAAGTAGCTAAGTCTGTGCCGGCAAATCCAGCTTCCGAAGCCAAGTTTTGTAACCTTGCCGTTCCTTCGGGAGTAATGGTATTGCCCAGGTATTGATGGGCAAGTGAGGGAAGATCGGCATTATATAGATAACCATTCTTCTCTACCCACCAGTTTCTTACACCAACAGCAAGAAAAGGAGCGAAGATGGCGCCCACATTAATAAACATATAGAACAACTGGAATCCGGAGTCACGCATTTTTTCGTACTGTGGATTATCATACATCTGTCCGACCAGTGCTTGCAGGTTACCTTTGAACATCCCGTTCCCAAATGCAATGACAAGAAGGCCAAAACAACTCAAAGCCAGCAAGATACCGAATTTATCCTGCGGAACAGGCGTTGCAGTGGGTATTGAGATAATCAGATATCCCAATGTCATCAGAAGCAGACCGATCAATATGATACCCTTGTAGTTTCGGGTCTTGTCGGCAATAAAGCCTCCAGCCAACGCCAATAGATAAATGGAGGCATAAAAGATGGAGTAAATAATTCCAGCATTTGTCTCGTTAAGACCGAATTTTGTCATTAAAAACAGCACAAGAATAGCCATCATGGTATAAAAACCAAAACGCTCTCCCATGTTCGCCAGTGAAGCGGCGAGCAACCCTTTTGGATGATTTTTGAACATTGATTAATTTGTTTATGATTGTAAATATTAGTCTTCTCGGTTTTTTTGATTTGCAAAAATAATGACAGCCGAGAGAAAAGCCAAGCTTGCTTGAACTTTTCCGAGGCGCATCTTATTTTCTTCAAAAATAATGACAGCCGAATGATAAGCCAAGCTTGCCTGTGTTTATCTGAGAT
>JBAYRG010000144.1:0-7613 GCA_041676805.1 Proteiniphilum sp. | reverse complement strand
GATCGATGAAACACGAGGAATCCTCCATATGCGACGTCACTTGGCCGCCACACCCTTGTTCAAAGGGATCCCCGATTTCAAAGCGACACGTATTGCCATGCTCCGTGCCAATACCCTCAAAGAGCTATTCACTATTCTGGATGAGATTCCCGAGAAATATCCGGTAGAGTAAACAGGTTTTTTATCTCTTCCCCACGTACATCGTCAACCATCTCAAAACGTTGTCTTTTGTCCCTCAATTTGATGGAAGCTCTTTTGTCCACCTGTGAAGAGCGGAACGGAGTAGATATCGATGTTGCCAGTGCGGATCGTAATGGTTGTCCGGTTATATGAGCCAATGCCGTGCCGAGTAGAGGGTCATTGGTATCTCCAAAATCAAACAAAAACAGATCCTCAAATTCATCTACCTCATAATCGGGATTGAAACCGGCTGTAAAATCCGATTCGCCACGGCTATTGGCAAATCTCACTATAATAGGTTGCATCCCCCATTTATTTTTCGGATCGTCTTTTTCATAAATAGAAATGGAGCCCACGTTCTTCCCATAGGTAGTTTCTCCGATCAGAATTACATCCATATAGGGTTTTAATCCATTGATGACATATTCGCTGGCCGATGCGGTCCATCCGCTGGTTAACACATAGAGGCGAGATAGGTTTAATGACGGTATTGGTTCAGAAGTATCCATTATCTTGTCAATGAAATAGTCTTTGTTATAATCGGCCCCATACTCTTTTTTTAATTCATTGTGGACAAGCGAATTATATTCGGATGTGACCAATACATTATTAGTAGACCTGTCTTTTACCAATGCACTGGCGAGGGCTATCGCGGAAGATACCGCACCGCCGCTGTTATAGCGAAGGTCGAGTACCATCTCATTGATTCCCTGCGATTGAAAGTCGCGAAGCTTCGACATTAGCATCTTATCATATTCGTTACTATTATCCCCTTCGTCCCGTGCGAAAAAATTATATACCAGATATCCTACTTTCTTATCATCCATCGTATAGACATTGTTAAAATGGACAGGATTCTCTGCATATCTGGAATGCATCTGAATAGCCACTTCTCCTGAATCCTGCAAATAAAAGCTTTTCTCTTCGGAATCGTAAACCCAGTCTGCCATACGCAATCGTTTTGTTCCATTGCCACCGAATAAGCTCGTATAATTATCGGGAGTGATATTTTCACCATCTACTTGTGTGATAAATCGTCCCCTGTTAATTCCTTTTGCTTCCGCATCCGTCCCTGATTTAGGATAGAGTACTAATGCATAATATCGGGTCCCGGCCTCATTCGTCCTTACAAAAATATAATCGAAGCCTATTTCTGAGGAACTTACTCCACTAAGGTTATCTAGCAAATCTTTATAGTTTTCCTGAATCCATGAAAAACGATCTCCATAAGGATTGGTTACAGGGTGGAATGTGTGTAAGATAGATTTGAAAAATTTACCGGGAATGAGCGAATAATCAGGTTTTTGGGGCAGTTTATTATTCCACAAATAATAAATGGACATTTCATCATAGATCCATTCATTGACGTAATTGACAGTCTCTTTGTCGGCAGTGAATGCTTCTCCGGTAATATTCGCATTGTTTGTCCATATGGATCTGCCATCCTCCAATGCAACACTGGCTGTGGGTGGGGTTGTTGCATTGTCAATCACGGCCGGATAAGTTTTTTCGCTCCCCTTGCTATATTTTACTATAAACGATTGGCTTGTGGCATCATATGTAGCTGACACAACATCGCCCAATGATGGGTCTGGAGTCTCTTTGGGATCGCAGGATAAAACCACAATTATCAATGTGGCGATAAACGGGAGAATGTGTAATAATTGTTTCATAATTGTGGCTTCTATGTAATTATATAAAAATGTCAGACTGCGAAAATAGAAAAGAGTTAGTTGTGTTTTGTTGTTTTTTAGAAATTTAACGCTCCTTTTCCTTGTCGGATAATTTCTGGCTCGTCGGAAGTACAATCCACTATTGTAGAGGCTTCAGTTCCCCCGAAACCGCCATCAATCACGATATCGGCGATTTCTCCCCATTTTTCGTGGACCAGTTCCGGGTTGGTAGTGTATTCCATCTCGTCATCTTCATCTTTTACCGATGTGCTCAATACCGGGTTGCCAAGCTGTGCCACGATCTCCCGGATGATATTGTTATCGGGTATACGGATTCCGACGGTTTTCTTGTTCTTATAAATTTTGGGTAACGACGAGGTGGTGGGAAGAATGAATGTGAACGGTCCTGGCAGATTTCGTTTCATCAGCTTAAAAACGGGAGTGCTTATTTTCGCATATTCACTGATCACACTCAAGTCGTTACAAATGATCGACAGGTTACTTTTTTGGGGATTGATCCCCTTTAAGTCGCATATCTTCTCCACCGCGCGCACGTTCAGCGCATCGCATCCCATACCGTACAGGGTATCGGTAGGATAGATCACGATACCTCCGTCGCGAAGTACCGAAACCACTTTCTCAATTTCCCGCGGATTGGGGTTTTCATTGTATAATTTTAGAAGCATAGCCTGCAAATATACATGATAAAAATGGATTATCAGAGAGATAGATACAAAAATAGCCTCAATCTTAATAGATTGAAGCTATTTTCTACATCATTGGAGGAGTATTATCCGTAGATCACATTGCCATCTTCATCGCGCTTCTCATCCAGTCCGTTGCTGTATTGCTTCATCGCACGGAGGCTCATGCCCATGCTTGAGAAGCCTCCGTCGTTGTAGAGATTCTGCATAGTCACTTTGCGGGTGAGGTCGGAGAACATCACGATACAATAGTCGGCACAATCATCGGCGTCGGCATTTCCTATGGGAGCCATCCGTTCGGAGAAATCCATCAGGTCGGTCATCCCTTTTACACCGCTTCCGGCGGTCGTCATGGTAGGCGACTGCGAAATGGTATTCACACGTACTCCCTTGTCGCGGCCAAGGATATATCCGAAACTGCGGGTAATGGATTCCAACAGCGCTTTGGCATCGGCCATGTCGTTATAGCCATAAAAGACACGTTGTGCGGCCACATAGGTAAGGGCAAGCATCGATCCGCCCCTTTCAATAGCGTCTAACTTACGGGCTACCTGCAGCATCTTATGAAAGGAGATGGCGGAGATATCAAGAGTCTTGGCAAGCATATCATAATCCAGGTCATCGTATGTCCGTTTCTTGCGAACGTTGGGCGACATGCCGATGGAATGGAGTACGAAATCGATTTTGCCACCCAATATCTCCATCGATTTGGAAAAAACCATCTCCAAATCCTCCACATTGGTGGCGTCTGCCGGAAGGATCTCCGCATTGAGCTTTTCCCCCAGTTTGGCCGTATCTCCCATGCGGACTGCTACCGGAGTATTCGACAACGTGATGATAGCACCCTCTTCAACGGCTCTTTCGGCTACCTTCCAGGCAATGGACTGATCGTTCAACGCTCCGAAGATAATGCCTCTTTTACCTTTTAATAAATTGTAACTCATAATTTTTTCAATTTTTATTCTCCCAGTAAAAAATCTTTTTATCGGGTTTTGCCGTGATTTATTTTCGAAAAACTGCGCAAATTTACAAAAACTGTGCAATAAATAAACGTTATATAAGAAAATAAGTTCTTAATAGTAACCTTATTTTTTCGGAAATAGGAGAATAAGTAGGAGAATATGAGAGAGAAAACTGAAAAAAGATTGCTTAAAGACAGAAGATGGTCTCGGAAAGTGAAAAGAAGCATGAAAACAGTTTTCGGAGAGGAATCAGTAAGGCGAGGGTAAATCATTATAATGATTTTTCCCTCGCCTTTCAATTGTTCAGATGCGCGAGTTATGCCGCTTTCATTGCATCGTTCTCTACTGTAATTCCTTTCCAGACAATAGCCGCTATCGCAGCGCCAAGTAACGGGGCTACAATAAATAGCCAGAGTTGTCTTAATGCCGCAGCTCCTTCAAAAAGAGCCGGTCCTATACTACGGGCAGGGTTTACAGAAGTTCCTGTGATCGGGATACAGACAATGTGTATCAATACCAATGCCAGACCGATGGCCAGGCCTGCAAACTTATTCAGGCCATTCTTGGCGGTCACTCCCAATACAACCAGTACAAAGATGAAAGTGAACGCCGTTTCAGCAACAAAGGCTACCGTCATCTGTCCTTCAGCAAAGCCATTGGCACCGGTGAGGGTGGTGGTGGAACCGGAATCTTTTGCAAGAAACCAGAGGATGGATGAACCGATAATCGCACCGATCACCTGAAAAACCATATACATGCCGGCATCTTTACCGCTCATCCTGCCTGAAAGAAATACTCCCAATGTGATGGCCGGATTGATATGGCATCCCGAAATGCTACCGATGGCATAAACCATTGCCACTACCGAAAGGCCGAATGCGAAAGCAACGCCTAACGTACCTACGGAATCAAAAGGCTGTCCTGCCCCTGCAAATACGGCTGCACCGCAGCCCATTAATACCAGTACCATCGTACCGATCATTTCTGCCAAATACTTCTTCATGATTTTTTGATATTTTAGTAAAACACAGACTACCCGGCAAAGAAAGAAATTAATTTGTAATAATTTGCGAATCAAATTGAAAATTGTGGAGTCAATCCACATTTTTTTCTTCTTCGGTTGAATCGGAATATGGATAGGTGTCTGTATTTTACTGTTTTTACCAAATTTTATGTGAAACCTATTGAACTTTTGTCTGTTTAGTTGTTATTAATGGTAGAAATTTCAGTTATGACAATCACTTATATATATCACAGTTGCTATCTGATTGAGTTCGACAGGTTTTCAATACTCTTCGATTATTATAAGGATGTGCCCCGCGAGGATGGCTTGGAATGGGTGAGGGATTGGCTGCTCAATAAGGAGGGGGATCTCTATCTCCTCTGTTCGCATTCGCATTATGATCATTTTAATCCGGAAATTCTCTCCTGGAGAGAAAGAAAAAAGAATATCCACTATATTTTCTCCAAGGAGTTGTTGGAAAGTGGGGCATCCAAAGTCGGAGATGCCCTCTATCTCGAAAAAGAAGAGGCCTATCGTGATCAGTATCTTACAATAAAGGCGTTCGGGTCGACGGATACCGGTGGTTCTTTTTTAGTGGAGTACAATAACCGGCAGTTTTTTCATGCCGGCGATCTGAACAACTGGCATTGGAGTGAGGAGGTAAGCACAGAGGAGGCGCTCTCTTATGAGAACTATTTTTTATGCGAGCTGGAATTGTTGGCGGAAGAGACCAATCGTCTCTATCTGGCGATGTTCCCTGTTGATCCCCGATTGGGAAAAGAGTTTATGCGAGGGGCGGAACAGTTTGTCTCACGCATAAGAACCGACCTTTTCCTGCCGATGCATTTTGGAGAGAATTATGATAAGGTGAATCAGTTCGAAGAGATTGCCGCCCGGTATGATTGCCAGTTTTTGGCGTTATCGCACCCGGGACAATCGTTTAGGTTTGAATAGAAAATTCAAGATTCAAGATTTGGGATGTAGGATTTAGATTGGGAAAGATTGGATTGGATAAGATTGGATGAAATTGGGAAAGATTGAATGAGGTTGAAAAATTATTCTTGACCTCTTGATTTCATACTTTTAATAAAAAAAATATGGAAATAAAAGCAAGATTCGACCACTACAATATCAATGTGTTCGACCTACAAAAGAGTATCGAATTTTATGACAAGGCGTTAGGGCTGAAAGAGGTTCGCAGGAAAGAGGCATCAGATGGATCCTATATTCTGGTCTATCTGGGCGATGGAGTGACCGGTTTTACGCTTGAACTTACATGGTTGCGTGATTGGGACAGACCTTATAATATGGGCGACAACGAACAGCATCTGTGCCTTCGTGTGGAAGGAGACTATGATGAGGTAAGGTCATTTCATAAGGAAATGGGTTGTGTTTGTTATGAAAACCATTCAATGGGACTTTATTTTATCATAGATCCTGACGGATATTGGATAGAAGTATTACCTTTGAAGAAACGAGCGTAAAAATCGTTCAATTTCATTAGGCGTTTTCTGCGCTCGGCAAAACAAATTTATTTGTTCTGTTCTTGCTTAACGAAAACGTTCGTGAAAAATGGTGTGATTATGGCGAGTTCCATAGGATACCTTTGAAAGTAAATACTTTAATCATATGAGATAAACAGTGAAATATGGATTTCTTCAATTATAAACGTCGTCCTACCATTGATGTGCATGTGGGCAATATCGTTATGGGCGGGAACTATCCGGTTGTGGTGCAGACAATGACCAATACCAATACGCTCGATACCGGGGATAGCGTAGCACAGTGTGAGCGTATCATTGCCACAGGTGCGGATCTGATCCGTCTGACGACGCAGGGGGTACGCGAAGCCAATAACTTACGCGAGATACATCAGCAATTAAGAGATAAAGGATATACGACTCCTTTGTCGGCTGATATCCATTTCAATCCCCGTGCAGCGGAGGTGGCAGCCACCATCGCCGAGAAGGTGCGTATCAATCCCGGGAATTTTGTGGACAGGCAAAAGACTTTCGCTGAATTGGTCTATACCGATGAAGAATATGCACAGGAGCTGGAGAAGATTCGTTCCAAGGTGATACCCTTCCTCCGGATATGTAAAGAACATGGTACTGCCGTGCGTATCGGTGTGAATCATGGCTCGTTGTCGGATCGTATCATGAGCCGCTACGGCGACACCCCGGAAGGGATGGTGGAATCCTGTATGGAGTACTTGAGAATCGCCATAGAGGAAGATTTTACCGATATCGTGATATCGATGAAAGCATCCAATACACTGTTGATGACCAAAGCAGTACGGTTACTGGTGGCTACGATGGACAAGGAGGATATCCATTTCCCGCTCCATCTGGGAGTGACTGAAGCGGGAGATGGAGAGGACGGACGGATGAAGTCGGCTGTAGGTATCGGTGCTCTGTTGAGCGACGGGTTAGGTGACACCATTCGTGTTTCGTTAAGTGAGGATCCCGAAGTGGAAGTGCCGGTAGCCAGAAAATTAGTGGATTATGTGAACCTGCGAAATGGACATACACCAATAGAAGGCAATCTCTATCCCGGTTTTTCCCCCTATTCCACAGACCGGCGTGAAACCGACAGTGTCTGGAATATCGGTGGGGAGCATCTCCCTGTGGTGATCTCCGATAGGAGTAAGATTGATGATATGTCGATCAACCCGCATTTTATCCCCGACTATATTTATGTGGGAAGTCGAGTGCCGACCAATTTTCCGAAAGGGATGAAATCTATCGTCGATTATCCCTATTGGGAAGAGAGGATTGATAATTTCCCGCTTTTTACGGTTGCCACACTCGATAAAATAAGAGACTGCCATGCAGAAGTGAAATTCTTGTGGATCTCTTATCCTGAGCTCTCGGATGAGGTGATTGCTTTCCTGAAGGAGACACCTAAAATAGCAGTGATCCTCGCTACCTCTCATCAGAATGGGGTAGGTGAGCAGAGAGCGTTCTTCCATGCGTTATTGAATGCAGGCTGTCGTGTACCGGTAATTTTGCAGCGCAGTTATACCGAAGATAAAGCGGAAGATATCCAGGTGAAAGGCGGTGTGGATTTTGGTACAGTCCTTCTCGACGGT
>JBAYRG010000143.1:0-7664 GCA_041676805.1 Proteiniphilum sp. | reverse complement strand
TTTCAAACCCGCTGTCAATCAACTGTCAATGCGGGATGTTTTTATTTTCGGAATTGCTGAATGGAGTTAATTGTCGGATAAACCCTACTTT
The DNA here is from genome assembly GCA_041676805.1 of Proteiniphilum sp. GTDB lineage: Bacteria > Bacteroidota > Bacteroidia > Bacteroidales > Dysgonomonadaceae > Proteiniphilum. The sequence goes on along the minus strand of JBAYRG010000143.1, from coordinate 7,573 downwards.
TTTAGCTTATTCTTTTAATGGGAAAAACGTTCTGATGTATTTTACTGGCAAGTCTTTTAAAAATATTTAAATATCAATCCGGTTGTTTTTTATAAAAAATAACAGCATCGTTCTTTTCTTCTTTTTAATTTTGCATAGTTGTTTTCGCAGCTTTCATTCTGAATAATAGTTTTATTTTTTGATTGGTTCACTTTGATCAGAATCTTTCTGATACATGTCCTGCGGCGCTACATTAAAGTTTTGTGTGGTATAGGCAATGAAATTCTAGTATAAATATATCGTAATTGTGAATGAGCTATGATGAAATGTAGATTGAAATTTTGGATGATTTTTTTTGTGGGCTTCGTCGCCCTTATACATGCGGAAGAGAAGGAAAAGCAGATACTGCTTTATACACCTTACACCAAGATCTCTGTCCCGCCGGGAGAAACCATCAATTACAGTATCGATATTGTGAATGAGACGGAGAGTCTCAAAAATCCTGATATTTCTGTCAGTGGCATACCCCGCGGATGGGAATGGGAAGTGAAGTCGGGAAGTTATATTGTCACACAGCTTGCCGTCATGCCCAGTGATAAAAAATCGTTTAACCTTCGGGTGGTTGTCCCATTGCAGGTGAATAAAGGAACCTACCATTTTATGATACGTGCGGGAGAAGCTGAACTACCCCTTTCGGTGACGGTTTCTTCACAGGGGACTTTTAAGACCGAGTTCACCACCAGTCAGCCTAATATGCAGGGCAATGCCAAATCGAATTTCAATTTCAATGCCAATCTGAACAACAAGACTGCCGAAACACAACTCTATGCCTTGATGGCAGGTGCACCCCGGGGATGGAATGTTATCTTCCGTGCTGGAGGGAAACAGGCCACGTCGGCACAGGTGGAGCCGAATACTACCGAGAACATCAGCATTGAAATCACACCTCCTGGCAATGTGGAGGCGGGAACCTATAAAATCCCTATTCAGGCGACCACCGGAAGCACTTCCGACAAATTGGAGCTTGAAGTGGTAGTGACCGGCTCTTACGATATGGAACTTACTACCCCACAGGGTTTGCTGAGTTCGGACATCACAGCCGGAGATACTAAACGTATCGATTTGGTTGTGAGCAATATCGGATCGGCAGAATTGAAGGATATCAAACTGTCGTCGAGTAAACCTGCCGGTTGGGAAGTAAGTTTTGAACCAGTTTCTGTCGAAACATTGAGAGCCGGTGAGACTCTAAATATCCAGGCTGTGGTAAGGGCTTCTAAAAAGGCTATCCCTGGTGATTATGTACTGAATATCAGTGCCAATACTCCCGAGGTGAATAAAAATGCCAGTTTCAGGATGACCGTGAAAACACCCCTGCTTTGGGGATGGATAGGAGTAGCTATTATTCTGGCGGTGGCAGGAATAATTTTTTATCTGTTCCGTAAATACGGAAGGAGGTAAGGAATGGCTCAGCATGTAATTGAGTTGACCGGTTTGACAAAGCGATACGGAGATTTTACTGCCGTGGACAATCTCGACTTGGGTATACGAAAAGGCGAAATTTTTGGCCTGCTCGGACCCAATGGAGCCGGAAAATCGACTACCATCCTGATGATCTTGGGTTTGACTGAACCTACCGCGGGAAGTGTTTCGGTTTGTGGAATCAATTCTATCACCTCACCGGTAGAAGTAAAAAGAAAAGTTGGCTATCTTCCAGAAGATGTAGGATTTTATGAAGATATGACCGGAATGGAGAACCTCGTTTATACAGCGGAATTGAATGGGATTCCCCGTCAAGAGGCACGTGAAAGAGCCACAGTTCTGCTTCATCGTGTGGGATTGGGTAACGAAACGGAGAAACGGACCGGAAAGTATTCAAAAGGGATGCGGCAAAGACTCGGATTAGCTGATGTGTTGATCAAAAACCCGGAAGTAATTATCCTCGATGAACCCACCTCAGGCATCGACCCTGCCGGCGTGCAGGATTTTATCCATCTAATACACCGTTTAAGTCATGAAAACGGGTTGACAGTCCTCTTTTCTTCGCATCATCTGCATCAAGTACAGCAACTGTGCGACCGGGTGGGATTATTCGGAGATGGGCGTTTACTGGCTCTGATCGATATCAATGAGTTGCATCATAAACCGGGAGAATTGGAAGAGGTGTATAATCGTTATTTAGGGGGGAATGAACATGAATAATATATCAAACCCTTTCTGGGTAATAGTACGGAAGGAGATATCCGATTACATGAGAAGCCGCAAGGCGGTTATTTTGATTATTCTTATTGCGCTGACCTGTATGGGCTCACTCTATACGGCCCTGAGTAACATAGGAGAAGCCGTGAAACAGGGAACTACCGATGATAATTTTCTATTTTTGAAATTGTTTACCGCGTCAGATGGCGCCTTGCCCTCATTCGCCGTTTTTATCGGTTTCCTGGGCCCCCTGCTGGGGATCGCATTGGGATTTGATGCAATCAATACCGAACAGAACAAAGGAACTTTAAGCCGTCTGCTGTCGCAACCTATCTATAGGGATTACATCCTGAATGCGAAATGGATTGCAGCGCTTTTTGTGATTGGTATCATGCTTTTTGCTCTCGGCTTTCTGGTGATGGGATTCGGATTGATATTCATTGGGATACCACCGACTGCGGGAGAATTCTGCCGTATCGTGGTCTTTCTGCTGTTTTCGATGGTTTATATTGCTTTCTGGCTCAATTTGGCTCTCTTCTTCTCCATCAGGAGTAAGCAGCCTGCCACATCGGCATTGGCGGGAATATCGGTGTGGCTGTTTTTCAGCGTATTCTATAATATTATCATGAATGTGGTGGGTAAGGCACTCAACCCTTCACCCATGGCGATGCCCGATCAGATTTTCCGTTACCAGAAATTTATGTTGAACCTGTTGCGATTCTCGCCCGGAGAGTTGTTTCAGGAAATTACTATGACCATGTTGATGCCTTCGGTGAGGAGCCTCGGACCACTAACTTTCGAACAGATGGACGGAGCCATCCCTAGCCCTTTATCGTTGGGACAGAGTATATTGGTCGTTTGGCCTCAACTCACTGGACTGGTTAGCCTCACGCTTCTCTTTTTTATGTTGGCATATATTTCATTTATGCGGAAAGAGGTGCGATCGAGGTGATGGAAGACCGATATTTTTTGTATGTCTGAGTTTTTTGTGCATCTTTGTATCCATATTAACTTAGTCGGATCCATTTTACCTCCCGGCGGCCAAAAGCGCGTAATAGAGGCTATATCTGTGAATCTATAGCAGGACCATCTATTTTTCTTGCTTGTTCCGAAACCGGGAAAATGGTAAATGAAACCAGTTATGTATAAAACAAACAGAGGAAAAACAATCCGGTCGATTATCTATTCTTCGCTGATAGTCGCTGTTGTGTCATGCGGATCAAAAAAAGAGGAACAGCAGGCTGATCAGGGAGATCAGGAAGAAATAAGCTGTGTATATGAGTATGGGATTTGTGTCGATTCACTGGAAGTAACTCATTATGAAATCGGACGGGGACAATATCTCGCTTCTATACTGGCCGATCTTGGATTTGAAGCCAACCAAAGAGAGAAGATTATCGGGGCTGTTTCCTCCATCTATCCACCTTCGAGATTACAGGTCGGGAATTCCTATGCCACGATGACCGACTCCACGTCGGCAGTGAAATATGTGGTTTTTGAAAAGTCGCGTACCGATTTTACTGTAGTAGATTTAAGCGGTGATACAATCGATGTATATGATGATACAAAACCGGTTACCCTGAAACGGGAATATGCAGAAGGAACCATCTCCTCCTCCCTGTGGAACGCAATTATTGATACGGGTGCACCCGCTTTGCTGGCACTTAAACTCTCGGATGTATATGCCTGGCAAGTTGATTTCTTTGATATCAAAAAGGGGGATTCATTCCGGTTGATGTATGACGTAGCTTATATCGAGGATACCATAATGGTAGGGATATCCTCGATCGAAGGTGCGGTTTTTACCCATCAGGATAAGCAATTCCAGGCTATCCCGTTTCAGCAGGATTCTATCATGGAGTTTTTCGATGAAGAGGGAAATAGCCTGAGAAAAACGTTTTTGAAGGCACCGCTCGATTTTTTCCGTATCACATCGAAATTTTCCAATTCCCGCTATCATCCCATCCTGAAACGTAGCCGACCACATCACGGTGTCGATTATGCCGCGCCGGTGGGTACGCCTGTAAAGACGATAGGTGACGGGGTGGTGATTGAAAAAGGATTTCAGCGTGGTGGAGCCGGGAACTTCCTGAAGGTAAAACACAATGCTACCTATACAACTACCTACATGCATCTGAGCCGTTTTGCCAAAGGCATTGAAAAAGGACGTTCCGTGAAACAGGGTGAGGTGATCGCTTATGTGGGGTCCACCGGGCTCTCTACCGGGCCCCATCTTGATTTTCGGGTGTATAAGAACAATCAACCTGTCAACCCCCTTACCATCGAGTCGCCTCCCTGTCTGCCGGTGAAGCCTGAATTAAAGGATAGCTTCTTGATAGTGAAGGAGAGGGTGATGCTTGAACTGGATAGTCTTCGGATAACAGGACAAATGATTGTAGAACAGAAAACCGACTCTTTGGTTAATATACCTTCCCGCTCCTGACCTGATTTTAATCTAAAGTAAAATGTATTCCAAAAGCTGGGTAAAAGAACTTTTGAGATATGCTATTGTTGTGCTATCTTGTCTTTTTGCTATGTCGCAGTATAATAAATGGTAAGGAGAGATTATTCTTTGATTCTTGCTTTTGTCTCACGCTTTAATTTGGGTAGTTTCATCCTTCCGGTACTGCCTGCGATTCTTTTTCTGAGCAGCATAAGAAAACGTTTACTGGGATTGCTTTTTAAATAAGATTCGATGTGTCGTGCTCGTTTTTCTTCCAGTATCTGGTCTATCTCGATAAGGATACCCGACTCTTCCACATCGCCAAACTCATCGTTGATGGCAGTGCCGAAGAAACGCATGGTGGGCGATAAACTCATATAGGCGTTGATCAAAGGTGGTATATTGTAACCGAGTGTGCGTACCTCTTTATTAAGTACCCTGTAATCTTCATTGAACTTTTTTCCGGTGAAAAGCCGCTTCATCTGCTCGAAATCGGTATTTGTCATAAGCGGATCGATAGGGGCTACCAGATTTTCGCTATCCGGAAAATGCTTGCGAAGAAAATAGAGTATCATATTGCGCGCATCCTTGTTGTAAGTGCCGTACATAGTCACTTTCCCGAAAAAATACTTGATTTGGGGATCGATGACGGTGAGTGCTCCCAATCCGTCCCATAGGTTGTCGAGTGCGAAAATACCTTTTCTACCCATCAATGTCGATTGATACTCGAGTGAGACGAACGACCGGCCTAGTTCTACCGTATGAGGCAGGTATTCCTTTATGAATTGATCTGAAAAATTGTAGAGATGGGCAGTAGCAAGCATAGGCTTGTTTTGTGCATCGAACTCCACATCCGAACCGCAGATAAAACGATAACCACCCAATATTTCTTCATTTTCGGGATCCCATACGATCAGCTGCCGATAAGGTACATCCATTGTGTCATATTGATCGATATCGGCTTCTAGTCCTGTCCCTCCACCATAGTGGCGAAAAGCGATTTCCCGCAATCGTCCGACCTCTTTCATCAGATGAGGAGAATCGTGCGCCGTGAAGACGTAAATCTCGTTGTTGGCCTTGTTGGTTGCCCTGACTCTCTTCTGAACGGTCAGTTCGTTTTTTATTAGATTTTTATCGATAGGATCTATGATCTTCTCCATGTTTTTTCTTTTTTATTTTTTAGTGGACATCGTTACGCCATCGAATAAACCATATCTTTTACCTGTTGAGCCCACTCGGACGGTGTTCTCGATTTGTCGAACATTTGCCAGGAGATGGGCTTCCCAAAAGTAATTGTGAATGATCGACCGCTGTTTTTGAACATTTCATCAGGAAGATAAATCAGTTCAATATTGAATTTTATGCCGGATGCTTTACGCAGATTGGCAAAGTTATAAAAGAAATTGGAATTCCTTCCCGCAAAATATACCGGGATGATGTCTCTCTTATGTTCAATTGCTTTGATGATAAAACTCTTCATCCATTCCGTATCCCTGATCTTACCTTTCTGTTTTCTGGAGCACAAGCCGGCAGGAAAAGTGATTATCTGGCCATCGGATGCATAAGCTTCATTGATTGCCCGGGCTGAATCTCTGGCCTGGGAGCCATACTTGTTGATGGGAACAAAAATTGGCTTTAGCGGATCGATATAATAGAGTACATCGTTTACGAGATATTGAATCTTTCCGTCATACTTTTCACCCAAAATCGCTGAGAGGCAAATGCCGTCGAGACCACCCAACGGATGATTGGAGGCAAATGTAAATCTGCCCTCATCGGGTATGTTTTCTTCTCCTTTAATCTGAAGGGAGAGGTTGAATTCTTTATCAATAAGGGCACGCATAAAGGATACCCCTTCAAGTCCCTGATTCCGCTCCAGAATGCCATTGATATCATCCTGATGCAGTGTCCGCTTGAGCCAATTGATCAGAAATTTGGGAATTTTATTGTAATATTTGGGCGATTTATCTCTTAAAATATGGTCAATATCAACCCGAAATGCATTGTGATTCATTGCATCGTCCTCTTTTTCTAATTCGTGGCAAATGTACAAAAATAGTGGATAAAAGAGAATGATCAATGAAAAAATATTCAATTATACAGGAATAGTGAAAGTGTAGGAAGTGATCGGGTAAAATTCCCCACTTTTAATTTGTGTGTAAGTTATTGATAATTAATTATATTTTGAGTGTTTGGTGATTGTTGAAAACTTTTTTGTAATTTTTTGTGTGGAAATGTGGGGAAAAGTGGATTATTTTGTACTTTTACAGCGTTATAAGTATAATTATGCTGCAATTTCTGGGAAATATGGAAGCTAAGGCCGATACGAAGGGTAGAATCTTTGTGCCGGCGATCTTTCGCAAGCGTTTGCAGAGCGAAGGTGAAGAGGTTCTTGTACTCCGTAAAGATATTTTTCAGGAATGTCTTGTGCTGTATCCCGGCAGTGTATGGGAAAAAGAGATTGAGACGCTTCGTAGCAGATTGAATAAATGGAATAAAGAACAGCAGCAGATCTTTCGTCAGTTTGTGCTGGATGCTGAAAGGCTGGAGATGGATGCGAATGGACGGGTACTGATTCCGAAGCGCTATCTGCAAATGGTTTCTATTGAGTCGGATGTTCGTTTTCTTGGCGTGGATGAAACCATTGAGATTTGGGCGAAAGAGAAATTGGAAAAACCGTTGGTCGATCCCGATGAGTTTTCTTCTAAATTACAGCAATTAATGGAGTAATAGGATAGGGGAATTATGGCATCACATGGTGGACAGGATGAAAGAATATATCACACGCCGGCGTTACTTGATGAAAGCGTCGACGGGTTGAATATCTCTCCTTGTGGAGTGTATGTTGATGTCACTTTTGGCGGTGGAGGGCATTCCCGTGAGATATTGAACCGATTAGGTGAAGAGGGGTGGCTTGTCGCATTCGACCAGGATGAAGATGCTGTCGCAAATATT
>JBAYRG010000142.1:0-7794 GCA_041676805.1 Proteiniphilum sp. | reverse complement strand
CTCGTTTCATATTTCTCACTTTCAAAATGCAAAGTTAACAAGAAACGGGAAAATAGCGTAATAAGATTTGAAAACAACTCATTTTACCGGGATATGCCATGGCGCATGGATATTTTTCCTGTTCTGAAGGTTCCATATTAGACAAGTGACTGAAATTTTGGCAGTGTTTTTGTCAGTTTCTATCCCTGTATATTATTTTTCTGTCAGAAAAGAGATTTAAATAAATTTGGCATAGAATTCGCAGTTGAGGTAATGTCAATCAGATAAACAATATTAATTATATTAACATCAATTTTAGTAATATGAACATTAAACCATTGGCAGACAGAGTGCTGGTAAAACCGGCGGCTGCAGAAGAAAAGACAGTGAGTGGAATTATTATCCCTGATACAGCAAAGGAAAAACCGCTGAAAGGTGAAGTGGTGGCTGTGGGAAAAGGTACAAAAGACGAAGAAATGGTTGTGAAGCAAGGCGATCATGTACTTTATGGGAAATATGCGGGTACTGAAATTGAAATCGATGGCGTACAGCACCTGATCATGCGTCAGTCTGATATCCTGGGAATCATTGGATAAAAGAGATTAATGATGGATTGATGAAAATTCAATCTCATTCATTTTCACTCAGAATCAATCAAATCCATTTCAACAAAACAAAAAACAAACAAAAATCGAAATAAAATGGCTAAAGAAATTAAATTTAACATGGATGCCCGCGACCTTCTGAAAAAAGGTGTGGACGAATTGGCAGATGCCGTTAAAGTAACATTGGGCCCTAAAGGGAGAAATGTAATTATTGATAAAAAATATGGTGCTCCCCAGATCACAAAAGACGGTGTGACGGTAGCAAAAGAGATTGAATTGGAAGATGCATTCCAGAATATGGGTGCCCAGTTGGTGAGAGAAGTTGCTTCTAAAACCAATGACGATGCCGGTGACGGAACAACTACCGCTACTGTATTGGCTCAATCTATTATTGGTGTAGGGCTCAAGAATGTGACTGCCGGTGCCAATCCGATGGATTTGAAACGCGGTATCGACAAAGCGGTCTCCATAGTGGTTGGAAATCTGAAAAATCAGGCGGTTGAAGTAGGTAATGACCTGAAGAAAATTGAAAATGTGGCCAAAATTTCTTCCAACGGTGACGAAACCATCGGCAAGCTGATCGCCGAAGCGATGCAGAAGGTAAGCAAAGAGGGTGTGATCACCGTGGAAGAGTCGAAAGGTACCGATACTTACGTGGATGTGGTGGAAGGTATGCAGTTCGACCGTGGATATATCTCTCCTTATTTCGTGACTGATACTGAAGCGATGGAAGTAGATTTTGAAAATCCGCTGATCTTGATTCATGACAAGAAGATTTCTGCCATCAAGGAACTTCTTCCTATCCTGGAAAAAGGAATTCAAACCGGAAAACCGCTGTTGATCATCGCTGAAGATATCGACTCCGAAGCGCTCACTACGTTGGTGGTAAACCGTCTGCGCGGATCGTTGAAGGTGGCTGCAGTAAAAGCTCCCGGATTTGGGGATCGCAGAAAAGAGATGTTGGAAGACATTGCCATCCTGACCGGTGGTGTGGTCATCTCTGAAGAAAAGGGTCTTACTTTGGAAAATGCTTCACTCGACATGCTGGGTAGTGCCGAAAAAGTGACCATCGACAAGGACACCACTACCATTGTAAATGGTGATGGCGATAAAGAAGGCATCAGCAACCGCATTGGCCAGATCCGTGCGCAAATCGAGAAGACCACATCTGATTATGATCGTGAAAAATTGCAGGAACGTTTGGCTAAACTGGCCGGCGGTGTGGCAGTGCTTTACGTGGGCGCGCCTTCCGAAGTGGAGATGAAAGAGAAAAAAGATCGCGTGGAAGACGCCCTTTCAGCTACCCGCGCAGCCGTAGAAGAGGGAACCGTCCCCGGTGGTGGTGTGGCTTATGTGCGTGCAATTGAAGTGCTCGAAAACCTGAAAGGTGAGAACGAAGACGAAACTACCGGTATCGAGATCGTGAAACGCGCTATCGAGGAACCGCTTCGTCAGATTGTATCGAACGCCGGGAAAGAAGGAGCTGTAGTAGCACAGAAAGTACGCGAAGGAAAAGCTGATTTTGGTTACAACGCCCGCACCGATCAATATGAAAACCTGTATGAAACAGGCGTGATTGATCCTGCAAAAGTGACACGTGTGGCGCTGGAAAATGCGGCTTCTATTGCCGGTATGTTCCTCACAACCGAATGTGTAATTACTGATAAGAAAGAAGATAATCCTGCTCCGATGCCTCCTATGGGTGGAGGAGGAATGGGCGGCATGATGTAATCATTTCATAGATTATATTGATATGCTATGAAGGCGGATGACTGAAAGTAAAATTGAAAGTTATCCGCCTTCTCTTTTGTATAACATTTACTATTATTAACAACAGAAATGGTGGCCTGAACACTGAATCTATGATAAAGAAATTGAAGTTTTTAGCTGTAACTCTTACGTTGATGTTAGCTAATGTGATACAGTCTCATCGAATATTTAATTATTGAAAGAATTTTTCCGGTTAGTCAAAAAGTTGAGAAACTGTTGTTTTCGACTTTCATAATTAAATTTACTTGTCCGGTATTTTGGCGGACACATTTTTTATTTCATTTTCAATTAAAAATTTGCCCACAAAGAAAAAATGGCGTTAATTTGTTATTCAGTACCAAGTAAAGGTCCGTAATTGATTAAATGGTTTCTATTGATTTAAGTTGGAGGAGTTTTGTGGAAAGGGGGGATGAGCCTTCTTTTTCCATTATCTACAATAATCATGTGGATGACTTATACTCGTATGGAATTAGCTTGGGTTTTCAAAAGGAAATGTGTAAGGACGCCATACAAGATACATTCTATAAACTCTATATCTCTAAAGATAATTTAAGTCACATAAAAAATATCACAGCCTATATTTTCAAATCGTTTAAACATCGTCTCATCGATTTGTCCAGGAGAAATATAAAAGAAGAGACCCTCGATACCATTACTGATTCCTTTACTGTACAAGTAACAGTGCTTGATAATATAATAGATAGTGAGAAAACTGAGATTTTAAAGAAAAAGGTAACTTCACTTTTGAACGGACTGACTGACAACCAACGTGAGATTGTTTATCTGAAATATATGATAGAGCTGACTCATAAGGAAATAGCCGATATAATGAATATTCGTGAGGAGTCAGCCCGTAAATTATTATACCGTACCATGGAGAAATTGCGTGAACAAGTATCCGAAGAGGTCTTTTCTGATATTTTAAGTTGGTTGTTTCTGCTTCTCTTGTTTCAATAATCTTAAGAAGGTTAATCTCTTTTTATTTAGCTTTTAATCGGTGATTTTCTGAAATCTCTTCTCCTGTTCTTATCTTATTCGCAAGAAAAGATTGTGATTATTTTTTTTCAAAACGTTAATTTTTTGATTTTTCTATTTATTCATGTCTACGGAAAATTATTTTATCCGTCAATACTATAAAAGCGCTGCTGTGGACAATAGAAACGATTATGATTTTCTCTTTGACGAAAACTTCGTTAGTTGGAGGCTTGTTCAGACGAAAGAACTGGATGAATATTGGGCGAATTTCCTAATAGAAAATCCGCATCTGGAAAGTCTGTTTTATGAAGCAATCAAACAGTTTGAGGCGGTAAAGCTCAATCGAGGGCAATTGTCTGAAAGTGATAAAAAGAATTTATACAAAACTATTCTTTTCAATATACATCGTCGTAAAAGGATCAGGTTCTTGAGAAAAATAGGAGCGGTTGCCTCGGTTTTTGTGATAACTGTCTTATTGCTCTTATTTTTCACTTATAAAGAAAACACAAATCGTAATGGCAGTCTGGAAGGTGAAATGATTATAGGCGAAACTCTCCCTGAGAAAGAGATATATCTTATTTCTGGAAAAGAGAGAGTTAACATTGCCCATAAATCCCATATAGGCCTTACTGGTGAAGGAAAAGTGTTGGTGACGGATAGTGCAGAGTCAACAAAAGAATTCTCTTTGGCAAAAGCAAAACTAAATAAATTGGTGGTTCCGCACGGTAAGCGAATTTCTCTTACCCTCTCGGACGGTACTGAAGTATGGTTGAATTCCGGCACTCAGCTCGATTTCCCTTCTCAGTTTACAGGAGACAGCAGAGAGATATATGTGAACGGTGAAATTTTTATTAATGTCGCGCATGACTCGAAAATTCCTTTCGTAGTGCATGCCCAAGAGATGAATATTCAAGTGCAGGGCACTTCTTTCAACGTTTCGGCTTATCATGACGACAATATAAAAAGAGTTGTATTGGTGGAGGGCAAAGTAAAGGTGAAAACAGCCGATAGTCGTACAACAGATTTATTGCCCAATGAGAAACTGGACATTACGGAGAACGATATGACAAAAGAAAGGGTGAATGTGTCGGAATATATCAGTTGGACAAAAGGAATACTTGAGTTCTATGAAACGCCGGTGTCTGAGATACTTAAGAAAGTAGGAAGATACTACAATGTTCAGTTTGAAAGTAATCCGGGGATCAAGTTAAACGACAAGACCTGTTCCGGTAAACTCTTCCTTTCTAACAATTTGGATAGTGTGATGACATCGGTCTCCATACTTTCATCTACTATTTATCAAAGAGAGAACAATATTATTCATATCAGTAAAAAATAAATGCTTATGAAAGAAGATAGCGGATAAAATAAAGATCGGACAATGCTGCCACATTGCCCGATCATGCGAAAATTAATCTACAACAAACAATTAATTAAGTATGTAAACTAAAATTCATTGCAAATGTATGAAAGAAAAAATTAAATCTAGCCTGATTGCATCTAAAAAATGCAACAAAGCCCTAAGAATCATGAAGATTTCAACTCTATTCCTTTTTCTTTGCTTGTTTTCTTTAACGGCAAAGAATATCTATCCCCAACAATCAGAGCTCTCGTTGGATATAAAAAATATGACCATAAAGGAGGCTTTCTCTGAGATTGAAAGAACAAGCGATTATGTGTTTCTTATCACAGATGAAGCACAAAACGAGCTTGCTAAAAGAACCAGCCTTCATGCCGATAAGGAATCCATTCAGGATATTTTAGAAATACTTCTGAAAGATACCGAGCTGGAATATAGAGTAGTGGAACGGCAGGTGTCGGTGTATAAGAGTAGCTTGCCAAAAATCGAAGATAAGCTTGAGTTAACTAAAGAGGAGGTTACACAACAAACGGGTCGTGTAAATATCACCGGAAAGGTGACGGATGCCTTCAACGACGATCCCATCCCGGGGGTAAACGTGATAAAATCAGGGACATCGACGGGTACTATAACAGACATCGACGGAATTTATGAACTGTCTGTCAATGAGGGAGATACGTTAGTATTTTCATTTATCGGCTATGAAACGCAAAAAATTGAAGTGGGTAAGGTGAGAGTAATCAACGTCAGGCTTTCTGAACACACCGAAATGTTGGAGGAGGCGGTGATAGTCGCTTTTGGAAAACAGAGTAAAGAGAGTGTTATTTCCTCTATATCCACTGTTTCCACAAAAGATCTGAAAGTGCCAAGTAGTAACTTGACCACTGCCTTTGCAGGACGTGTGGCCGGACTGATTTCATATCAGACCAGTGGGGAGCCGGGAATGGATAATGCTCAATTTTTTATCCGGGGAATCACAACCTTCGGGGCAGATGCCAAGAAGGATCCGCTTATCTTGATTGATGGAGTTGAGTTAACTACGGATGATTTAGCACGGTTAAATACCGACGATATTGCAACTTTTTCCATTATGAAAGATGCCACGGCCACAGCACTTTACGGTGCGCGAGGCGCTAATGGAGTGATATTGGTGACAACGAAAGAGGGACGTGAAGGGAAAGTACAGGTAAATGCTAGGGTGGAAAACTCTTTTTCCAGTCCAACTCAGAATGTTCAATTAGCCAATCCGGTCACATATATGAAAATGCATAATGAGGCAGTATTGACACGCAATCCCAATGGTATCAGAGAGTATTCTGCAGAAAAAATCGAGATGACCGAACGAGGATTATATCCTGATATTTTTCCCGCAACTGATTGGTATAAAGCGATGTTTAATGACTATACCAACAACCAGCGAGCCAACATCAGTGTCAGTGGAGGTGGTAAGGTAGCCCGTTACTATGTGGCTGCGAGTGTGGCAAAAGATAATGGAAACTTGAAAGTTGATAAAAGGAACAATTTTAACTCGAATATCGATCTTACTAAATATACGGTGCGCTCAAATGTAAACGTAAATCTGACCAAGACCACAGAGTTGATCATGCGGTTGAGTTCAACATTTGACGAGTATAGAGGGCCAATTGATGGTGGATCAACCATGTATCGTAAGGTGATGCAGGCAAATCCTGTCTATTTTAAACCCTCTTATGAACCAGACGAGCATTTCGGATATGTGAATCATGTGCTCTTTGGAAACTATGCCACCTCCGACTATATCAATCCTTATGCACAGGCATTGAGGGGTTACCGCGATTATAGTAAGAATATGACCATGACCCAGTTCGAGCTAAAGCAAGATTTAGGCATGTTGACCGAAGGGCTAACATTCCGCGCGATGCTCAATATGAATCGTTTTTCGGAGTTTACCGTGAACAGGACTTACACGCCGTTCTATTACAATATCGACATCTATAACTTGGCCGACAACTCCTACACACTTAAAAATCTGAATCCTGAAACCGGGAACACATTTCTTCAATACAATCCGGGAGCAAGGAATATCAACACTGTGTTTTATCTCGAATCAGCAATGGAATATAATAAAGAGATTGCTCAAAAACATCGAATCAACGGCCTATTGGTTTATATCATGCGACAGGAGAAAAAAGGAATCGCTGATAATCTGTTACTCTCGCTACCCAATCGTAACCTGGGCTTGTCCGGACGTTTGGCATACAATTACGACAGCCGCTACTTTGGTGAATTCAACTTCGGGTATAACGGCTCTGAACGATTTTCCAAAGATCACCGGTGGGGTTTCTTCCCTTCGGTCGGCGCGGCATGGATGATCTCCAACGAAGCATTTTTTCACAATTTAAACTGGATTTTCCCGCAGTTCAAATTGAAAGCTACCTATGGGTTAGTAGGAAATGATGCCATCGGCAGTAATGACGACCGATTTTATTATCTTTCACAGATTGACATGAATGCATCGAGAAATGTCAATTGGGGGGCAATGATGAATTATAATCCTTCCGGTATCGATGTGTCGAGATACGCCAACGACCGGATTGGATGGGAAACCGCCTATAAGACAAATATTGGCGCCGAAATTTCGATTAAAGGAGGATTTTCCGCTAACATTGATCTTTTTCACGAGAAAAGGGAAAATATCCTGCTTACACGTGTCATTCCTCAGACAATGGGAATTATTCCCGCAATCAAGGCCAATTTGGGCGTAGGAAGTGGTAAAGGTGTCGACATAGAGGCGAATTACGAAAGATTTTTTTCAACCGATTTCTACATTACCGGACGGGGTACCTTCACCTATGCGACCAGCAAGGTCATTGAGTGGGAAGAGCCAGACTATGCTGACACGCCATGGCGGTCGAGAGTAGGCTATAGTATCAACCAGAATTGGGGATACATTGCTGAACGCTTGTTTATAGATGAACGTGAAGTGGCCAACTCACCCTCACAATTTGGCAACGTGATGGGAGGAGACATCAAATACCGCGATGTTAATGATGATGGGGTAATATCCGCTTTAGACCAGGTTCCTATCGGTTACCCGACCGTGCCGGAGATCAATTATGGATTTGG
>JBAYRG010000141.1:0-7876 GCA_041676805.1 Proteiniphilum sp. | reverse complement strand
ATAAACCCGAGAATCTCTTGTAGAGGTCTGATTCGCGGGTGTTTTTTAATATATCAGAAGAAATGTCAGAAGAAGAGAAAAAAAATGAAAGTGGAAATTATTCCGCGCAAAATATTCAGGTACTCGAAGGGCTTGAAGCGGTAAGGAAACGCCCTGCCATGTATATCGGCGATGTGAGCGAGAAAGGGTTGCACCATTTAGTATCGGAGGTGGTTGACAATTCTATCGATGAGGCATTGGCCGGATATTGTACCGAGATTAATGTGACCATTAACGAGGACAATTCTATCACGGTAAAAGACAACGGGCGAGGTATTCCGGTTGATTACCATGAAAAGGAGAAGAAGTCGGCCCTTGAGGTTGTGCTCACCGTTTTGCATGCCGGGGGAAAATTCGATAAAGGTACTTATAAAGTATCGGGTGGACTCCACGGGGTGGGAGTCTCTTGTGTGAATGCACTTTCTATTTATCTGAAAGCTGAAATCCATAAGAATGGAAAGATCTACATGCAGGAGTATTCGAAAGGGAAGCCATATGCAGATGTGAAAGTGATCGGAGAAACAGATGAGACCGGAACTATCATTACTTTCAAGCCGGACGACACGATCTTTACCACGTTGGAATACCGTCACGATATTTTGGCGAGCCGCCTTCGTGAATTGGCATACCTGAATGCCGGCATTACCCTTACATTGACCGACAAAAGAAATCCTTATGAAGATGGCAGTTTTAAAATAGACCGTTATTACTCTGAAACAGGACTGGAAGAATTTGTACGCTATATCGATAAGAATAAGGAGTCTCTCATCCCGGAGCCTATCCATATTGTGACCGAGAAAAGCGGTACTCCCATTGAGATCGCACTTACTTATAACGATACCTATAACGAGAATATCTATTCGTATGTAAATAATATCAATACCATTGAAGGGGGGACGCACCTTACCGGTTTCAGGCGGGGCCTCTCACGTACGTTGAAGAAATATGCCGAAGATTCCAAGATGCTGGAGAAGGTGAAGGTGGAAATCAGCGGCGATGACTTCCGTGAGGGAATCACGGCAGTGCTATCTGTGAAGGTGGCCGAGCCGCAGTTTGAAGGACAGACCAAAACAAAGCTGGGAAACAGTGAGGTGATAGGTGCTGTGGATCAGGCTACAGGAGAGGCATTGAGAAATTATCTGGAAGAGCATCCCAAAGAGGCGAGAGTGATCGTGGAGAAGGTGATCCTGGCCGCGACAGCTCGTCAGGCTGCCCGCAAAGCACGTGAGATGGTACAGCGCAAATCGCCCTTATCCGGCGCCGGACTGCCAGGTAAATTGGCCGATTGCTCCAGCAAGGATCCCGCACAGAGCGAGATATTCCTGGTGGAGGGTGATTCCGCAGGGGGTACCGCCAAACAAGGGCGTAACCGTATTTTTCAGGCTATCCTGCCGTTGCGCGGTAAAATTCTCAATGTGGAAAAGGCGATGCCGCATAAGGTGCTGGAGAGTGATGAGATCAAGAACATATATACCGCTTTAGGTGTTTCTATAGGGACCGAAGAGGATTCCAAAGAACTCAATATCCAGAAACTAAGGTATCATAAAATCATCCTTATGACGGACGCTGATGTGGATGGAAGCCATATCGATACCCTTATTCTCACCTTTTTCTTCCGTTATATGCGTTTGCTGATAGAAAGCGGATATGTCTATATTGCCACACCGCCTCTCTATCTCTGTAAGAAAGGCAAGATTGAGGAGTATTGTTACAATGAACAGCAGCGACAGGTTTTTATCAATAAATATGCCGATGGTAACGAAAACGCAGTGCATACGCAACGTTACAAAGGCCTTGGAGAGATGAATGCCGAGCAGCTCTGGGAGACAACGATGAATCCCGACAACCGTACCCTCAAACAGGTGACCATTGAGAATGCCGCCGATGCAGATGTTATTTTTTCCATGCTGATGGGAGAAGAGGTCGCACCGCGCCGCGAATTTATAGAAGAAAATGCGACCTATGCAAATATCGATGCATAGATGAGAAAATTATAAGATGAAGCGACCGCCGTCACTGCAGTTCAACGATAGAGCCGTCATCCTTTCCCCCGCGGGAAAAATTGACGGATATGTCGTGCAGGACGCAGCCGCTGTGCTGGATAGCTGGGGACTTCGCCCGGAAATCAGTGAAAATGCTTTGCGTGACGCAGGGCGATTCAGCGGTTCGATAGCACAACGGCTTTTCGATCTGCAAAAGGCATTCGATGATCCGGAGGTGAAACTTATTCTCTGCTCCCGCGGTGGTTATGGGGTAGTGCATCTGCTTGGGAAGCTTAACTTTTCGGGAATCAGAAGAAATCCGAAGTGGGTTGTTGGTTATAGTGATATAACTCTCCTTCATGCTGCACTGCAAACCTGTGGAATAGCCTCCATTCACGGGCCGATGGCTCAACATTTCTCCGATGAAGGAGCCGAAGATATAGCGATAAGATATACGAAGAGTATTTTGGCAGGACAGCCATTGGAGTATCGGATTCCGGTGGATGACAGTTCCTTTTTGAATCGAAAAGGGGAAGTGGAAGGAAGAGTGTTTGGTGGAAACCTATCGGTGTTCTGTAGCCTGTTGGGAACTAAGTATGCGAGAATTCCCCGGGGAGGTGTGCTCTTCATAGAGGATATTGGAGAAATGCCTTACCGTGTAGACCGGATGATCTATCAGTTGAAGCTTGCCGGCCTGTTCCGGAAGATTGGCGGCCTGATTGTTGGTCAGTTTACCGGTTATGAAGAAGATCGTCAGATGTACGCTTCATTGAAAGAGTCCATAAGGGAAGCAGTCGACGAATATGATTTTCCTCTCTGTTTCAATTTCCCGGTGGGACATGTGAAACTGAACTTCCCGCTGATCATGGGTGCAACAACCGCATTAAGAGTAGAAGAAGAATTTATTTCATTCATACAATAGAAGCTTATATAAGATGACGATAAGCCCTGAATTATTATTATTGGTAGGATCTATCCTATTTTTTATAAGTATGTTGATCGGAAAAGCAGGCCATCGTTTTGGTGTTCCCATACTGTTGCTTTTCCTTGTAGTGGGAATGGTTTTCGGATCCGACGGGTTTGGTCTGGTTTTTGAGAATGTACAAACTGCACAGACAATTGGCACTATCTGTTTGACTGTGATCCTCTTTTCCGGTGGATTAGATACCAAATTCTCTGAAATCAGGCCGGTTATCTGGCCCGGAGTGGTACTTGCTACCTTAGGGGTATTCATTACCGCTATTCTAACCGGATTATTTGCTTACTGGTTGTCTGGCCATATGTTTCCATCACTGGGGATCAGCTTGCTGACAGCCATGCTGCTTGCGTCTACCTTTTCGTCGACCGACTCGGCGTCGGTGTTTGGGATATTACGATCCAAAGGGCTGTCGCTGAAGAATAACCTCCGGCCATTGTTGGAGCTGGAGAGTGGAAGTAACGACCCGATGGCTTATATGCTTACCATCGTCTTTATGAATATCATTCAGTCGGGAAGTGATCCCAATATCGGCGTGGTGGCTCTTACCATCGTAATACAACTGGTTGTGGGAGCGGGAATGGGATACCTGCTGGGGAAAGGCGCGGTAATTATTATCAACCGTATCCGTATGGATAACAGCTCTTTTTATCCTATTCTTTTATTGACGTTAGGGATATTTATATTTGCTTCTACTTACTACCTGAAAGGAAATGGATACCTTGCCGTCTATATTGCGGGATTGGTAATCGGCAATGCTAAATTCTCGCACAAACGGACTTCCATGAAGTTTATAGATGGAGTTGCCTGGATGAGCCAGATACTGCTCTTCCTTACCCTTGGCCTGCTCGTCAATCCCAATGAGTTGGTCGAAGTGATTGTGCCGGCATTGATCATCTCTGCTTTCCTGATCTTTATAGGACGCCCTTTGACGGTATTTCTTACATTGATCCCGTTTCGTAGGATCGGCTTCAAGGACAACCTCTATATTTCATGGGTAGGATTGAGGGGAGCAGTACCTATTATCTTTGCAATCCTGCCGTTGGCAGCCGGAGTTCCTGATTCGCGGTGGATCTTTAACATGGTTTTTGTGATCACCATCGTCTCGCTGCTTGTACAGGGCACCTCCCTGCCCATGGTCGCGAGATGGCTGAACCTGGCCGAAAAGCCACAGAATCACAAGGCATTTGAGGAATTCGATGTGGAGTTTGCAGAAGAGATCAAATCGGCTATGACGGAGATATCGATTACCGAAGAGACATTGAGGTATGGCAAGAATCTGATAGAGATGCCCTTCCCCGACAAGACGCTGGTTGTTATGGTAAAAAGAGGAGAACGCTATTTTGTGCCGACCGGCCAGACCGAGTTGCATGCGGGAGATAAGTTGTTGGTTATCTCCGACAATGAAGATGCCTTGAGGGAGACTTATCAAAATATAGGAATTTCAAATTTTTCTTATCAGAAGAATCAGTGATATTTTACTGATTCCGATAAATCGGAACAAGTAGTGCCAATCGAAGCGTGTCGAAGATCCCGGCTTGACGGGATATGACTAAAGTCTTTACTCTTTACTCTTTACTCTTTACTCTTTATTCTTTATTCTTTATTCTTTATTCTTTATTCTATATTCTATATCAAATGCAACGAGCGGGTAATTTTTTTCTGTTGATCCTGTTAATAGCCGGGGTGCTGTTTTCCATATCGTGTAATTCTTGCCAGTCGAGTAAGAGCTCGATAACGGAGGAATCATACCGGCAAGTTTCTCCTGCATTCAATGTCGATAGTGCTTATGCTTTTGTGGAAAAACAGGTGAGTTTTGGTCCCAGAGTTCCTGGTTCAACAGCACATGAGGCCTGTGGCGATTACTTAGTAGCTAAATTGGCAGAATTTGGAGCAGAAGTGACAGAACAAAAGGCGGATATCACCCACTACGACGGCAAGAATCGCTCGATACGCAATATTATTGGAAGTTTTCATCCCGAAAAAGAAAAAAGAATTTTACTTTTTGCCCACTGGGACACACGTCCCTTTGCCGATGAAGAATCGGATCCTGACAGACAGCGGCAACCTATTGCCGGTGCCGACGATGGCGCGAGCGGGGTGGGGGTGCTGCTGGAGATCGCCCGTAACTTACAGCAACAACCGGTAGCAGTAGGAATCGATATTATCTTCTTCGATCTGGAAGATTGGGGACAGCCCTCTTTCGATACCAATTGGATGCAGGGAGAATGGTGGTGCCTCGGTGCTCAATACTGGTCGGAGCAACCGCACATGGAGAATTATAAAGCAGACTATGGTATCTTGCTTGATATGGTGGGTGCTGCAAATGCCACTTTCCTGAAAGAGGGCTATTCTGTCAAGTACGCATCGAATGTGTTGAACAAGGTGTGGAGTACCGCTGCGAAATTGGGTTATAGCAACTATTTCTTGCAGAAAGGAGGAGGATATATTACTGATGATCATCTGCCTGTAAACCAACATGACCGGTCGCCAAGTATCAATATAATCAACTTGAAGAGTGATACCCCTACAGGATTTGCTCCACACTGGCATACACATAAGGACGATATGCGCAATATCGACAGGAACAGTCTCAAGGCAGCCGGACAGACAGTAATGGAGGTGATTTATAATGAAAAGTGAAGAATGAAAAGTTGGAAAGTTGAAAAGATGAAACAGACGATAGACGAAATACAACAGGAAATTATTGACGAATTCAGCATGTATGATGACTGGATGGACAAATATGCCGTGATCATTGAGCAGGGAAACGCTCTTGAACCAATCGATGAAAAATATAAGATCCCCGAAAATATTATTGAGGGATGCCAGAGCCGTGTCTGGCTGCAGACCGACTATCGAGACGGGAAACTCTGGTTCCAGGCGGAAAGCGATGCCATCATAGTGAAGGGATTACTTGCGCTGGTGTTACGTGTATTTAACGGGCGGACTCCTGATGAGATTGTCAATACCGACCTGCGTTTTATGAAGGAGATCGGGCTTACCGACCATCTCTCACCCACACGTTCCAATGGATTACTCTCGGTGATCAAACAGATTCGTTTTTATGCGATTGCCTATAAAGCAAAAAATGATTCGATGATTTAACGATCCCGACAAGTCGGGACAACTTCTCCTGATCTTCGGGAAGTAGTGATGATTCGGTGAGTTGCCAATATACCAAGCCTGAGATTCGAGATTTCAGCAAAGAGTTTTAGTCCGCCGGAAGAAATGTAACGGGTCTCCCCATTTTCCATATCCGATAGCCTCTCCCAAAGCGTTTATACGTGTTTCGAGAGAGCTATTGCACTGGAAGGAGTTTTCATCGAGACCGGGCTTATTCTCGTAAAGCAGGTAATCTCTCTTGTGGGTAAGTGGTGTCAGGTTCGGCATAACCACGTTGGCACCGAATAAAATTCCCTTTTCCCGCCCGGATTCGTCCAGTGCTTGCATGGCTGTGGTGGAAGCGATATTGACATCTTTGAGTAAAATCCTCAAAATGGCTATCATCCTCAAGGTAACATTGAGCCGTTCTTCCGATGGGATGAAATAGGCCTCGTTCCGGTAGAATGGGGTTCCTGAATGTGCGATATAAGGCCCTATTCCCATCATATCTATCTCCATGTCGCGAAGGAAAAGAATATCGCCTGCAATATCTTCATAGGTCTGGTAAGGTAAACCGACCATAGTGCCTGAACCCACCTGAAAGCCGGTCTTTCTCAGCCATTGTAAGCAATTGAGGCGAGTTTCAAATTGGTGGTGCTGATCATCCGGATGCCATTTTTTATACAATTCCGGTGATGATGTTTCTATGCGCAGGAGATAGCGATGGGCTCCGCTGTCGAAGAAACGGCGGTAGGTATCCTCACTCTGTTCCCCGCAGGATAAGGTGATCCCCAGATCGTATTTCGATTTGATCTCTCTTACAACCCTGCAAATAAAATCTATATGTTCCTTGCTTTGATTTTCTCCGGATTGGAGTACCAATGAACCGTAGCGGCTTTTATGGGCAAAGGCGGACGCATGGAGTATTTCTTCTTCGCTGAGCCGGAAACGGTTCATCACTTTATTATCCTTTCTCAATCCACAGTAAAGGCAGTTTTTTCCACACTGGTTTGAGAACTCCACAAGCCCACGGAAATAGACTACCCTGCCCACCTGTTTCTTCTTGACTTCCATCGACAGAGACTGCAGGGCATCCATCTCTTCTTTTGTTGCCATTTTTAGGATGGGAACAATATCCTCCTTTTTTAGAGAAGGAGAAGAGAGTATATTCATGATATCCTGTTGTATCCTTGCTTTTCCCATTATCCAAATATACAACATTTTTAATGGGGAAGAGTTAGTTCAACCAGTTATTTATACTCCGTTTCTACTCATCTCTTCCGACCGGTTTCTGGCGGCATCGAGTATCCCTTCGAAGTGTTTCCCAATTTCATGGGTACGGAAGTAATCGAGTCCGGCCTGGGTTGTACCGCCTTTACTGGTAATATTTTGTATCAACTGTTCGATGCTGTAGCTTTTCTGATTCTGGGCAAAGTAGAGGGTAGTCCCCTGTGTGAGTTCTAACAGGAGTTCGTCGAGAAGCGGCCCGGGAAGATTGAACTCCTGCATTTTATCCTTGAATACCTGGATGAAGGAGAGGATAAACGCGGGACCGCTCCCAAAGACGGCAGTGAACAGGTCGAAGCCGCTCTCTTCTAACTGTACCGCTTTTCCCAACTTTCCCAAAAGAGTGAAAATCTCTGCGGCGTTTTTATTTTCCGGCTGGTTGGTGGCGAAAGCGGTCACCGATTTACGATAGGCCATGGCCAGATTGGGCATGATACGTATGATCAGTTGCTCTTTACCGAGGTAACGCTCAATAAAAGCTATATTT
>JBAYRG010000140.1:0-7930 GCA_041676805.1 Proteiniphilum sp. | reverse complement strand
AGGAGTGATACGAACCTGGGTGATATGCTTGGAAGATACCGGTTCCAGCCACACTGTCTGCCAGATTCCTGTAACAGAAGTATACCAAATAGCATTCGGGTTCTTTGTCTGTTTTCCCATTGGTTGTTCTCCATCATCGGTAGGGTCCCATACCTTTACAACCAGCTTCTGTTCCCCTTTTGTAAGAAAAGGAGTGATGTCAAAACTGAAAGGCGTATATCCCCCTTGGTGTTCCCCAACCTTTATACCGTTGACAAACACCTCGGTCTTCCAGTCAACTGCGCCAAAGTGCAATAGAATCGATTGTTTGTTCCATGTCGAAGGAATAGTGAAATTCCTTTTATACCATAATTCGTTGGAAGCGCCGACTTCTTTCATCACCCCCGACAAAGAGGATTCCACGGCAAAAGGGACGAGTATCTTACCGTCAAAAGATTCGGGTTCTCCTTTTCCAAACGACCGTATGGCATACTCCCACAACCCGTTCAGGTTCCTCCATTCGTCGCGTTCCATATTTGGACGTGGATACTCGCCAAGCACATTATCCACATCCATATGTTTGCCCCATTTCGTTTTGACCTTATCGCCCTGAGGTTCCCATTGATGCTGTGCATTCAGTGTAAAGACAAACATCAGTACACTCGTTACAACAGCATAAACTCTTTTTTTCATACTTTTATTCTTTTGAGTACATTTTTTAAATCAACATCATTTGTATAGGTAATTACCATTCAATCGCCTGGTCTTCGTCCGGAATCTGGATATTAATCTTACGTTCCATGATCATTGTACCCATCACTTCATAACCGATTGATACTCCCGGCACAGAAGTAATGTCATCAAACATGTACGACAGGTTTATCATTATGTATCGATGTTTTAAGTAGGGTAAAACCACGTCCATATTTTCTTCAATCGTATATCTTGGCACCGACAACAACTGAAAATTAATGCGTTCCTCGTCGGCATACATATCCAACGTTCCATCCGCATTAAATTTGGCTTTGATCTTATACAGGTACCTGTTCTTGTCATCCTCATCCGTCGCACCGGCATAAAAAAAGATTGTGTTCTCATCCACAACATACGTCGACCGGTTATTTATCACCAATGCGTTGGTGCTGGTTCCCTTGAAATAGATACGCATAGCGGTTGTCTGGTACAATCCGGAGTAATCATTGAAAGGAATAACCCTCAACATGGCTTTCCGATAATGCTTTCTGGGATGTGCCTCATAATTGGCCGATGGATCATTGTCCACAATAGTGAGCGGAAGCACCCACTTGTGGAACATATCAATCCCTTCAAAGGTGAAGTTGATGGGCAGTAAGGCCTGTCGCGATCCTGCTGGAATGTCAACCGTATGGGAGGGGATGGTATAGAAGGACTCCTTCAAAGGCTCGAAATATAAATCGCTTCTGTCCTGAAACCGTTCATAATTCAACGTATTCAATGAGTCTACATCCAAGTCGATATTCACTTTCAGGTCATTGGGATTGGCTGTCGTGCCACTCACGATAAGCGGTAATTGATACGTAGAGGCACTGCCACGACGATATTTCACATAAATATCGGTCACTCCTTTTGAATTGACCGGTGCCCGGAATGAAACATAATGGGTATAAAGTTCATCCGTCCATTCGTCGTTACATGAAACCAAAAAAACGGTTATAACCAACAATAGCGATTTGATTGCATATTTTTTCATCTGATTTTCATTTTTAAGTTAATCATAAGTCTGCCAACCCGGATTTTGCGTCAACCGGGAATTACGTTTAAGTTCACTTTTGGAGATAGGCCAAAACCACATTTTATCGGAGAAGGTGGTAGGAAGTGAAGAGACAGCTACCGGAGTATGGAACAAGTCCCGTTGATTCTCGGTCATGAGCGTATTACACCCAAAAACCGGTAATACCTCTTCCACAGGTGCGTCTTTCCAACGGCGAAGGTCGTAATAGCGATGCCCCTCGGCCATCAATTCAACTTGCCGTTCACGTTTTAATTTTTTCCGGAACCCATCTTTGTTCGCATACACATCAGAAGGATAATCTGGAAGCCCGGCCCTCAAGCGAATCGGCAAGATACCCTTTTTTATTTCCGATATGTCACGGCTGATGGTATGGGTTTTAGATCCATCCCATGAAGGAACCTGATGAGACTCGTTCAATTCGTTCAAGGCCTCCGCATAGATCAATAATATCTCCGCATATCGGATGGCCGGTTCGGTTTTATACCGCACCTGCGACAAGGAATTATTCTCATACGTGTCATAAGGGTGGACATATTTTTTACATCCAATGCCGGTCCGCAACCAATAAAAATTATTGGAATAACCATCCGGAGAACCCCTGTAATACCAGGCCCTGTAATTCCGATGGTCTGCTTGTGTAGCCGCCGACAATGGCCAAAGCGCCCCATTGTATGCCACTGATGCGTAAAAGCGGGGCTCCCTATTGGCATATTGGAGTGAAGTCCCTTCCAACAACGGTTTATATCTTCCGGCCTGCACATCTGCCGCGGTGACATATCCATCGGACCTGTCGCTTCCATTGCCACGTCCAATCTCTTTGTCTTTCCCCGACACATCAGATCCGTCATCCATATAGTAAGCGTCGCACTGTTTCTGTGTCACTCCAATAGTATTCCAACCATTGGCCGCCCGCGGCAGCATGTGCACCACCATCCATTGCAGTCCTCCACTTTCTCCTCCCGTGCCGTTTTGCACCCGTGAGAAGATCAGTTCCGGATTCGTGGAGGCCGACAACTCGCCATTGAACAAGGCTCTGTATGAGGCAAACGGATCAATATTCTTCCATCCATTGGGCCAGTCTCTCCCCGAATAATCAGGATGGTATGGAGGGGCGATTGTCTGAGGAAAATCGTTATTCCCGAAGTCGCGGTAATGCGACACATACAGTTGGTATTTCCCTAACTCCATCACGTCTTTAGCCGCTGCGGCAGCTTTAGCCCATTTCATCTCATCATACTTTTCCGATAGCAAACGATTCCCCTCATCATCCACCAACAGGGCCGCATAGTCGTCATTATTCCCATTTGCCAGCGGACTGGCCGCAAACAGCAACACTTTTGCCCGGGCAGACAAAGCCGCGCCTCTTGTGGGTCGGGCAATATTCAATGCTTCCCTGTCAAGGAGAAGCTCTTTCGCCGCTTGTACCAATTCTGAGGTGATATATTCCACGCAATCATCATAATGGTTTCTGGGTAAAGCGATCTCGCTATACGGCAGCGTATAGTCGATCATGCCATCATCATTTTTTATGATGGGTATCGGCCCATACTTTCGAAGCAACAGCCAGTAAAAATAAGCCCTCACAAAACGGGCTTGCCCTTTATAATCGGTAATCTCTTCCTGGGTCATCTCTTCGTTTATATCAATGTTGTTGATGAATTCCGAAGCTTGGCGTATGCCTTTATAGCATGAACTCCACGACGCTTGCAAACTGCCCTCGTCATATTCACCGTTCTTGAATTTCTTGTATAATTCATCCCAGTCGCCGGTATAAATGTCATCGGCAAAATTATGCCAAGAATGGTTCTTGTTACAAACGTCGGCATTTTCATTTTGCAGGAAAGAGTACGCATGGGCAAGCCAATTTTCGGCATACTCCCTTTGTTTGAATGCTTTTTCAACAGACATCCTGTCCTTGAAATATTTATCGGTATCCAGGTAATCCGCACAAGAAACTATGGCGAATAAGGCAAGAATAAAAAATATGATATGTTTTGTATGTTTTAGCATAAATCTCGTCTCCTATATATTAATCGTTACTCCTAAAGTCAATATCTTCGAAATCGGATATTCCTCCCCGGTCGAGCTGCCAAGTTCAGGATCCCACATCTTGAATGGCGCCCAGGTAAACAAGTTCGTGCCAATGAAGAATAACCTCACCGAATTCAGGTGTGTCTCCGTCAGCCAGGTTTTGGGCAATGTATATCCCACTTCCAGTGTTTTCAAGCGTAAATACCGCCCATCGCGCAACCAGAAGGTGGATGCCCTGTAGTTATTGGGGTTGCCTCCATAACTCAACCGGGGATACTCCGCATTAGTATCCTCCGTGGTTTCATCCCCCGAGATATCGGCACTGACCCAGCGTTTTGAATGGGCGATATCGGAGAATACGTTTCCCCAGATCCCCTCGTTAAACGCATACACATTAGGCCCATTGATCAAAAAAGACGATTTTCCCGATCCCTGAAAGTGCACGTTCAGGTCAAGCCCCCTCCATTGGATAGAAGAGCCGATGCCATATATCAGGTTGGGCTTGCGGGTTGCCCCTATGGAGGTGATGTCGCCATCATTTATCACCCCGTCGCCATTCACATCGGCATATTTGATATCACCGGGCTGATAAGTGCCAAACTCTTGCAAGGGACTGTTCCTGATATCGTCATAGTCCTTGAACAGGCCAAGAGCCACCAATCCCGTCACTTGGTCAACACGCCGTCCCTTTTGCATCTGGTAGGGATAGATGCTGTTCTCCTCATCAATATCAATGATCTCGTTCTTGCTATAGGTCCAGTTTCCCCTCATCGTGAAGTTCACTTCCCCTATTTTCTGACGGAAAGTGAAATTCCCATCAAAGCCGTTGGAGTTCACTTTCCCCACATTTGCCTTGGGATTACTCTCCAGACCCACCATTCCCGGCAAAAAATTTCTCGTGTAATAGATTCCTTCCCTCGACTCGTCAAAATAATCAGCCGTAATCAACAGCTTGTCGGAGAACAAAGCCAAATCCACGCCCAAGTCATGCTTGATCGCTTTTTCCCAGGTAATGCCCGTCGACGCGATTTGCGAATAGTATAAACTTTGATAATATTTATTGAAATAAAAGTCACCCCAATTATATCCCTTGCTCCCATTAAACGCCAGAGTGTAAAGGTAGGGAATGCGGGTGCCTATATCGTCATTTCCAACCCGACCGTCGGAATACCTTATCTTGAACATGTTGATCCACGGCAGCTTTTCTTTCACCAATTTCTCCTCTGCCACGTTCCATGCCAGGGAAAAGGCGGGAAAGAATCCCCATTTATGGTCTTTGGCAAAGTTCTCTGAGCCTGTATAGCCAAAATTGAAATCAATAAAATACCGCAGGGCGTAGTTATAGGTCAATCGCCCCGCAAACGACTCGTGCCGGTTGGGAATCCCTTCCTTGATATCCGAGCCCACATTATCGGTACGCTCATTCGAGTCTATATGCCACTTCAAGGTGGTGCCCACATTATGCTTTTCGTTGAAACCCCGGCCATAATTAAGCCACACTTCGGCAAATTCCTTTTTTATGCCTGAAGCGGTGCTTTCCTGATACATTTCCGCGGGGCCGGCAATATGTTGGAATATCAATTGCCCGTTGGCGTCACGCATCCGTTCCGCCCTCCATTGCTTGGGCCATTTCACCCGGTTGATCCAATTGGCATTCGACAAGTCATACCCTATGTTGGCCGTGAAGTTCAACCCTTGTGTCAGAAAGCCCAAATCTTGTTCCCAGGTGGCGTTTGTCTGCACATTGTTGACCCAATGCTCCGAATAACCCGACTGGGTTGCTTGTACCCACGGGTTGGTGCGTTCTCCCAGTCCGCTTGCTGTGACATAACCATTGGAATACATGACCGGAATGTAAACGGGAGAGGTGCCTAAGATGGCATGCCATATCTGTGCCTCATCATACATGGCCGCATTATTCTGCTTGGATAACCGTCCGGCTACCCCCACTTTCAGCACCGATGTCTTGGTGATGTTGACATCCGTGTTCAGGCGGTAATTCAAAACCCGGTAATCGGCATTGGTGTCATAATCTTTTTCGAGTTGGTCATCCGTCTTATACATCCCTTTCTCATTGATGTAACTCATCGACACGTAATACCGGGCGGTGGAACTCCCCCCGTTCACATTCACCGAAGCCCGGTGGGTTGACGCGCCCGCTTTCAGCAGCACGGAGTTCCAATTCACATTGGGATAAAGGTCGGGGTCCAGGTTACGGCTGATGATCTCAAACTCCTCATCGGAGTAAATCGGTTCTTGGTTTCGTGTGATCTTTGCCTCATTTACCATTTTCACATATTCATTCCCGTCAATCACACTGGGGGTAATCGTACGGCTATTATACGATGTTTCAAGCTTTGCCTGAATGTCAACCTTTCCGGCCTTTCCCCTTTTTGTGGTGATCAGGACCACCCCATTGGCACCTTTGTCCCCATAAATAGCGGTGGCGGAGGCGTCTTTCAATACAGAGAAAGACTCCACATCTTCCACATTCACATCATTGATATCACGGGGAAAACCGTCAACCAACACATAAGCAGCCTTGTTAGCGCCAAAAGTAGAAATACCGCGTATCCAGAACTCAGAGATATTCTTTCCTGGTTGACCGGACGTTTGCATGGCATAGACCCCTGCCACATTTCCGGCAAGCGAGTTGACCAGGCTTGAGGTCGGGTTGACCTTCAGTTGGTCAACTTCCACATTGGTGATGGCGCCCGTGACCGTAAGTTTTTTCTGTGCTCCTGTTCCGGTGACAACAATCTCATCCAGACTCGTGGATGCTGATTCTTTCATCTGCACGTCCACCCTTCGGTCCTCTTTAATAAGTACTTCCACATTGTCGAACCCGACATATGAAAACACCAGCCGATGGTATGGCTCCATCCTGATCTTATACTTGCCGTCGATATCGGTCACCGTTCCCATGCCCGGGATATCCTTCACTACTATATTCACCCCTATCAGAGGTTCTTCATTGGCGTCTGTCACAATACCTTCCACCTCAATTGCGCCCTGCTGCGCAAAAGAGGAAATAGAAAGGAACAAAACAATAAAAGTTATATATATTTTTCTCATAAATTCATTCGTTATATTCCGGATTAATCCAATGTTATCATACGTATGCGGTGATTGTTTTTATCCGCTATATAAAAGGCTTTCCTCCCTTCATCATATTCTATGCCCCAAGGCTGATTAAAGCGGGCCTCTTCCCGTATCTCGCCGTCAACAAATCCCCATGCGTCGTCATCAAGTCCTTTGCTCCCGCGGCCTGCGTAAGTGGTCACTTTGCCTTCAGGACTTATGATGCGGATGCAATGGTTCCCGGCATCGGCAAGATAGAAATCATACACATCTTCCTTTCCTTCGGCGATATATCTTTCATTCTTCACAAATACCCCTTGGTAGGGCGTGTTGACTTTGGCGGTCGTTCCCACCCCGTCCACATAACCATTGCCTCCCCCACCGACAAAGGTGGTGGGTGGGTCCAGCGTTCTTTCCGCCCAGTTATAGGAAGTCCTTTGGATAGCCGGATTCCAAGGCGAAAACACATAAGCGTAACTACCTGAGGGATGGAACATCACATGATACTCCAATAAAGTGTTATTGCCGGCATGCACGCCCTGTTTCAAACTCCAGTCATACCTGAACAATTCTCCCGCCCACCATGTACTGAAATAGAGATTTCCATCAATAGGGTTGACAGAGGCATGGTTGATATTACGATGGAAAACAAGGGTTTGCGGCACCTTGAAATCAGTATCGCGGGTTAAAATGGTTACCCCCACGCTCGTTTCTCCGTCTTGGTCATTCGCAACAAAGAGAGTATCACCTGTCACGGACCATGCAAGTGTTCGGGGTTGTATCCAATTGGCCTCTCCCACAGTCGCCACGGTCTTTACGATCCTTTTCTCCAGATCAATCAAACGGAGGCTCAGTCTTTCTTCCAACAGGTATAAATGATTGTGATTTTTCGGGTCAAGCGATAACCAGTAAGGCGCACCAAAGCCACATTCCTCAAACGTGCCGTCCTTAATTTCATATTTCCCCTCCGAAGTGGTGTAGCCACATAAAGTAGAAACCACAACCCTCGAGATATACACAAAACGGTCCTGTGCCTTGGCGCTCTTTTCGGTGGTGCCGTCATTCAGT
>JBAYRG010000139.1:0-7954 GCA_041676805.1 Proteiniphilum sp. | reverse complement strand
TCACCTCCGTTCTAATATGCCGGAGATAAAACGATTGAATTTCAATGTGGAAACTTATCTGTTCGATCCGCCTATCGATTCCTCGGATATGTCACCTTCCATTTGGGAGCAGATAGTACACGTGATTGAAGATCATTATGGTGAATATGACGGTTTCGTTATACTCCACGGCACCGATACGATGGCCTATACTGCTTCGGCACTTGGACTGATGTTGGATAATCTTACCAAACCGGTGATACTGACCGGATCGCAGCTTCCTATTGGCAAACTCCGGACAGACGGGAAGGAAAATCTTATTACAGCACTCGAGATCGCAGCAGATAAAGATGCTGTGGGACGCCCTGTCGTCCCTGAGTTGTGTGTATATATGCAAAACTTGTTGATGCGGGGAAACCGGACCACAAAGATCAATGCCGACAACTTCAGCGCGTTCACCAGCC
Source organism: Proteiniphilum sp. (assembly GCA_041676805.1). GTDB lineage: Bacteria > Bacteroidota > Bacteroidia > Bacteroidales > Dysgonomonadaceae > Proteiniphilum. The sequence goes on along the minus strand of JBAYRG010000139.1, from coordinate 7,511 downwards.
CCAACTATCCCTATCTGGGTGAGGCAGGACTAAATATCCGTTATAATGAGCAGTCCATTCTTAAACCTGATTATGATAAACCGGTACATTTTAATTACGCGATGGATTCTCATGTAGTGATCCTGAAACTGTTCCCCGGCATTTCTGAAGCAGTGGTGCAGGCACATCTTACAATTCCCGGTTTAAAGGGTGTCGTGTTGGAGACCTATGGCACCGGGAACTCTTTGATCGATCCGTGGTTTACGGACTTATTGCATGATACGATAGAACGGGATATTGTGGTTGTCAACGTAACCCAATGCCTCTATGGCGGTGTGGAGATGCACCGTTACGAAAACGGGCAGCGGCTGGAGAAGCTGGGTGTGGTAAGCGGGCACGATATCACCACAGAGGCCGCTCTCGCCAAACTGATGATCCTGTTTGGCGAAGGAAAGACACCGGCCGAAGTGAGCCGCCTTATGTCAATATCCCTCCGTGGCGAATTGACAGTGAGAGGGTAAGAAATAGATGTTGTGTCTTTAACTTAAAAACGCCGCTGCATGCATTGAAGTAGTATGTTGGTCTAGAGTCTTTAATTGGTTATCATTGGATAATATAAAACAATGTTTCAGCGGTTTATTTAAAATATCTTGTAGTCCCGTGAAGCCTTTTGCATCAGATTTGTGAATATTTTCTGAACGTTTAATTTCGATAGCAATAAAACAATCTTCCATCTCGAGTAATAGATCAACCTCTTTTCCGTCGTGTGTGCGTAAATGATAACAGCGCAGTGGCAAATTATATATCTTTATTTGTTTATATATTTCCGATACGATGGCACTTTCGTACTCTCCACCAGTTAAAATTCCCCTTTTCTGTAAGATTGCACGCAATACACCGCTGTCCAATAAGTGGATTTTGGGTGCTTTGACCAATCTCTTTAATGGATTTGAAGACCATGCCGGAAGCGATATGCTTTGATAGCTGATTGTCATGTAGTTGATATATCGTTGAACAGTAGGTACACTCACTCCTGTTTCTTTTGCTATAGATGAATAGTTCACCAAAGATGCAGTTGTGTTTGCCAAATAAAGTTGCAGTTTCACGAACGGTTCTAAATCCCGAAATGATGCCAAGTCACGAATATCACGTTCAAGGAATGTCCTTACATAATTCTCAAGCCATTCGTATCGTTCTTCATCCGATAAGGTTTCTTCAGTCAATAATGGATATCCTCCGAACCGTAAATAAAAATCATAGGCTTGCTTCTTGAATGTATATTCAGGATCAAGCACAAATGAAGGGAGCAGTTTGGAGGGATCGGTGCTGCTTTTGATGAAATCAACAAAAAAAGAGTTTTCTATTTTGTCATTCAGATTTGTAGTTCTCAATTCTGGCAGGGATAAAGGATAAACTTCTCGGATAACACAACGTCCGGCCAAACTCTCTTTTACTTTTTGAAGGAGCAAAAATTGACTGGATCCAAGCAATAAATATCGGGATTGAGGATATTGATCGTGGACTGCTTTGATACTTCTTATTAACTGAGGTTCAAGTTGTACCTCATCCAGAATAGCTTTAGGATAATTGTGAATCCACTGTTCAGAGGAGAGATTCTTCAATTGTTGAGTTTGAATGAGGTTGTCTATGGGGAAATAAGCATAGTCAGGAAAAACATGTTGCGCAATGGTTGTCTTGCCTGTTTGTCGTGCTCCGGTGAGGACTATAATTCTTCCCAAACGACTCTCACTCTTTGCTTTGATTGTCTTGAATTCAATTCTCTGTTTCATCTTTTCTACTTATATTTGTAGAATATAGGATGCGTCTCAGCATAGCTCAAGTAAACTTGGCTCTGCATTCGACTTTCACTATATTTGTAGAATATAGGATGCGCTTCAGGTAAGCTCAAACAAGTTTGGCTTACCGTTCAGCTTTCACTATATTTGTAGAATATAGGATGCATCTCGGCAATCTTTTGAGAGTAAACTCTCACGATTGCTCTCGATTTTCACTATATTTGAGACAAAAATAGCCATTTATTTTAAATATTACGCTATAATTGAAATTTTCATATTAAATATTACGCTATATTTTAATATGCTAGTTTAAATATTGGGTTTTATGTGTTGAAATCAAGGAGAAATATTTTTTTGGTTTTTAAACTTTTGACTTTATCTGAAAAAGGTTGACAGGCATTTAACTGAAAAAAGTTGTACATTTATTATCTCAACAGAGTGTTAATTCCAAATTAGAAGAAGAATATGCAACCATTTCATTATATGTCTATTCGGGAACTCCAGCGCAGGAAGTGCTGTTGAAAGAATTGGGGAAATTTAAAATGGGTAAAGGGTGTATTTATATCAAAAGATTGTCCGATATCAATCAGGAGGTCCTGAAAAAAATGATTGGCGCAACGATTGGCTTCTTGCAGGAAAAATATGGACGATAATGCAGTATAAGTAAATTGGTAAAATATATTTTCTGTACTGAATTTTAGCGTACAGTTGATACTGTGGTAAGGATTTTTTCCGTACATTTGCAAAAAGAACTAAGATTATGGATATAAAGATAAAACAGCAGACCAGATTTGACGCAAGACTTTCAAAAGAGCAAAAGCTACTTTTTGAAAAAGCTGCGTATTTGGGCGGATACAGAAGCTTGACGGATTTTGTCGTGCTTACGGTTCAGGAAAAAGCAAAGGAAATAATTAAAGCAAAGGAACAGATTATAGCATCCGAAAAAGACGGTCAGATTTTTTTTGATGCAGTTACCAAATCGAGTAAGCCATCGAAAATATTACAGGATGCTTTAAAGGATTATAATACTTTTATTTCAAATTCGAAATAAAATATGATCGAACTATTGTGTTCAACACATAATCGGGATGATTTTGATTGTGGAAAAGAGTTGTTAAACAATTATCTGAAAACGCAAGCAGGGCAAGATGTGAAAAGAAAATTGTCTGCCTGTTTCGTGCTGGCAGAAAAAGAGACAAATAAAATCAAAGGTTATTATACCTTGTCAAATAGCAGTATCCCGTTAAATTACTTTTCAGAATCTATTAGAAAGAAGTTACCTAAGTCCTATGTTACTATTCCTGTGACCCTGCTTGGAAGATTGGCTATTGATAAGAAATTTCAGGGAATGGGGATCGGGAAGATACTCTTGCTCGATGCCCTAAAAAGAAGTTGGGAAACATCTCAAGAGATTGGCTCTTTTGCCGTAGTTGTAGATCCAATGGACAAAGAAGCCGAGTCTTTTTACAAAAAATATGATTTTTTAAAATTACCAGATAGTGAGAAGATGTTCATTGCGATGAAAACACTCATTAAGCTTTTCAATTCGCTCAATTGTCATATACCGAAATAAAATAATCTATTAAATTGATGAAAACAACAATCGTAATACTATTCCTGTTGATACTGACAGGAAACCTATCTGCTCAGATTATGGGAGAACCAATTGGTTTAGAGACCAAAACAGGGAAAATAGAGGGTACCTTACTCTGTCCGCCTGCGGTGAAGAAGATGCCCGTCGTCTTGCTTATTGCCGGTTCGGGGCCGACCGACAGGAATGGCAATAACCCCATGATGACCAATAATTCACTGAAAATGCTGGCCGAAGGGTTGTTTGAGAAGGGCATTGCTGTGGTAAGATTTGATAAGCGGGGTATTGCTGAAAGCAAAGATGCCGGTTTACAAGAGGTTGACCTTCGTTTTGAGAGTTATGTGAAGGATGTGGAAGAGTGGGTGGAATTGTTGAAAAAGGACGGCCGGTTTTCGGAGGTCCATATTCTTGGCCATAGTGAAGGATCGCTGATCGGAATGATTGCTGCCCAAAAAGAAAAAAGAGGAAAATTCATTTCGCTTGCCGGTGTGGGAAGTCCGGCAGGAGAAATTCTGCGGGAACAATTGAAAGCACAACCTCCCATGGTATTGCAAATGGCCTTGCCTTTTATCGAGAAGATGGAAAGAGGGGAGACTGTGGACGATGTGCCGCAGATGTTGCAGGCCCTTTTTCGTCCGAGTGTACAACCTTATATGATCTCTTGGTTCAAATACGATCCGAAAAAAGAGATCGCCAAACTGAATAAACCTATATTGATCATACAAGGGACAACCGATATCCAGGTGACGATTTCAGATGCGGAAAAATTGGCAGACGCCAATAAGAAGGCGAGGAAATATATCATTGAAGGGATGAATCATATTCTGAAAGAGGTGGAAATTGACAGGCAGAAGAACCTTCAAACCTATTCAATGCCCGACTTGCCATTGAAAGAAGGTTTAATAGATATTATTGTAGCGTTTATTAAGCAATAGATTCGTGTTCAACCAATGAAAATGCACACATAGATACTGAAAACAGACCTTCAGCATCTTAAATTTCTGTTTTTGTATATTGGATTCTACCTTTGTTTCGAAGTTAATTTATCTATCACTGAATGTTTTAACGATGAATACAAGAGGATTATTTGCTCTACTGATACAAAATTAAGAATATCAATGCAAATTCTAAGATTTACAAGATTAGCGTTTTTATGGCTTTCCATTGTTTTTTCCACAACGGTTGCGGGGCAAAATGGGACGCCGGTTCAAACTGTTCGTGGAAAAATAAATGATAAACAAACGTTTGAAGCTGTTGAATTGGCTTCGGTGCTGCTATTTAACGAAAACAGGCAATATGTCACGGTGAGCGCTGCAGACGGTGAATTCTCCATCGCCGGTGTCGCGGTGGGAAGGTACGCTGTGAGGATAACTCTATTGGGTTATTTCGAATACAATGCCGGTAATATATTGGTTTATTCGGGAAAAGAAACCGTATTGGATATTTCTTTGGAACAACGGGTTACACTACTAGATGAAGTGCAGGTAACTCCAAAGGTGGAGAAAGATCAACCTTTGAACCGTATGGCAACGGTAAGCGCCCGCATGCTAAGTATGGAGGAAGCCAACCGTTATGCTGCGTCATGGGGGGATGTAGGACGTATGGCGGCGAATCTTGCCGGAGTTGCGGCGGCGAACGATTCACGCAACGATATTATCATCCGGGGAAATTCGCCGATGGGAGTCCTTTGGCGTTTGGACGGCTTCGAGATACCTAATCCCAATCATTTTGGCACAATGGGAGGTACAGGAGGACCTATCGGCATGTTGAACAACAATCAGTTGACGAATTCGGATTTTTATACCGGCGCTTTTCCCGCGCAATTCGGCAACGCCACGTCAGGTGTATTCGACCTGAAAATGCGTAACGGAAACAACCGTAAACGGGAGTACTTGATCTCCATCGGCTTTAACGGGTTGGAGTTGGGCGCCGAAGGTTATTTCACGAAAAACGCCAATGCTTCCTACCTGATAAACGGGCGCTATTCCTTTCTCGAAATAATGCAGGCGGTCGGTGAAATCACATCTTCGCTGCAAGGCACCATACCGAAGTACAAAGACCTCTCGGCCAAAATCAACGTGCCGCTCAACAAGGCTAACCTTTCTTTTATTGCTTTGTTGGGAGCGAGCGGAATCAACCTGTTGACCGATATGTCCGATAGCACACAATGGAAGCCGGGCGATTGGTCGGCCAATTCGATGATGAGTAATACGCAAATTTTCTTCGGACTGAATTATACACAGCGTTTCGGAACATCAACCCGTCTGGAAAACCGCTTTTCCTATCAAAAATTCACGGGATTGTTGGGTTCGGATAAAGTATCGTTCAATAATGAAGAAACTGTAAGATATTACAGGGGGGATAATAGAGAAGCCCGTCCGGCATGGCAATCGGTTTTGTACCATCGTTTCGATGTGAAGAACTTTATGCAAGTCGGTGTGGGAGCGGATTATCTTATGACGCAGCTTCGTGATACCGTTTACAGGGAAATGAGTGCAATTCCCTTTCACGATGCCGATAAAAGCTCAACACTCCTGAAAGCTTTCGCGCAATGGCAGCACCGTTTCAACGATAACCTCAGCTTGATACCGGGCGTGTATACGCAGTATTATACTTTGGCGAAGGATTTCTCCGTAGAACCGCGTTTGGGCCTCAAATGGAACATTACGCAATCCCTTGTTCTGAATGCCGGTTCGGGGCTTTATTCGCAGATACAGCCGAGGCAGATCTATTTTTATATCGATGAAAACGGAAAACTGCCCAACGAAACGGTGAAAATGAGCCGCAGTTGGCAAAATGCAGCCGGAATTGATTGGAAAATAACAAAATCCGTGCGGATAAAAACAGAGGTGTATTATCAGCATTTGTACAATATTCCCGTAACTCCCGATTTAAGGAAAGAATCCATACTCAATATAGGAGATGATTTTTACAACAATTGGGATTATACTTTTGAGAACAAAGGTAAAGGACGGAATTACGGCGTGGATATAACGATAGAAAAGTTTTTCGAGCAGGATTATTATATCCTGGCAACAGCTTCGCTTTACGAGTCGAAATATACTGATTACGACGGCTTGGAACACGACAGTCGCTTCAACGGTAATTTTTCTCTTAACCTGCTCGGCGGATACGAATTTAAGCTCGGCAACCACTCGTTGCTTACCTTGAATAGCAAAATATCCTGGTTGGGAGGCAAACGCTATCTCGATATTTATATGGACGAGAATGGCGACACGCAGATACAGCCGGGTGATGAAGCGTTTTATTCGAAACAATTTCCCAATTACTTCAAGCTTGATTTCAATGTGGGTATGAAGATAAACTATAAACGTTTAGCCGTGGAATGGTTTATGGAATTGGGCAACCTGACCAACCATAAAAACATTATCACACAATATTACAACCAAAATCAGCATAAAATGATCTATTCCTATCAATCAGGATTTATGCCTATGGGCGGTTGCAAGGTGTTCTTTTAAAAAATCGGGGAATATCTGGTTTACAATATATCTGCCAATTATAAAAAGTGCGTCGTTTTTTTCGTTTTATTTACTGCCCGACAACTTGAAATTGAAATACTTTCAATGAAAGAAAGAACACCGATAAACGGAATAACCGCACTCTCGGCATCTTAAATTTTCCACGCGGATTGTCGGATTCTACTTTTATATTCAAAACGATTTCCAAATTGATGGTAAACATAGATAAACAACACAACTGACAGAGTATAATAATGAGAATATTATTTTTGATAATTGTTATTTTTCACGGACTAATCCACCTGCTTGGATTTATAAAGGGTTTTGGATATAAGGAAATAAAAGAATCGACACTTCCCGTATCCAAACCAATGGGTTTGGTTTGGCTGACAGCCACATTCCTCTTCCTGACATGCGGCATTTTATATTCGATAAACTTCAAATATGCCTGGTTGCCCGGGCTTGTAGCCGTGATAATTTCCCAAATCCTTGTCATCATTTTTTGGACAGATGCCAAATTCGGGACATTGCCCAATATTCTCATTTTAGTTGTATCGCTTGCTTCATTGGGTTATTACAACTTTCAAAAACTTGTTCGGCAGGAGACGGATTATCTGCTTAATCAAAATGTAAACACGGAAAATAAAATTCCAAGCGAGAACG
>JBAYRG010000138.1:0-7975 GCA_041676805.1 Proteiniphilum sp. | reverse complement strand
GAGTGGACACTGCTCCAACCCTTGTCGGCTAACGGAAGGATACTGGGAGAGCGCATACCGGGCAGCAGTCTTACAATTTCGGGTATAACCTCATTTGGCGCGTTGAGTAACACATATTTTTTGCCGCGGCCGTTTTTATAAGCTTTTATACGGAATAACAACTGTTCCAGCAGTTCGGTTTTGGCGATTGACAGATTTTTGTTGCCAATAAGCACTGCTTCACTCTTGATGATGGCTTCAGCTTCTTTCAGCCCGTTCATGATAAGCGTGCTTCCGGTGCTTACAATATCGAAAATGGCTTCCGCCAAACCAATCCCTGTAGCTATCTCCACACTTCCACCCAGCTCCTCGATCTTTACGGTGATCCCTTTTTCCCGGAAAAAGTTTTTCAGGATTTTAGGATAGCTGGTTGCTATTCGCTTGCCGTTAAAATAACTGAGTCCTGTATAAACCTCATCTTTCGGAATGGCAAGCGAGAGGCGGCAGTTACCAAACCCCAGTTTTTCGATCTCCACCACATCCTTTCCTTTTTCCCATACTTCGTTTTGACCCAGGATACCGATATCGGCTACGCCCTGTTCCACATATTGGGGAATATCGTCGTCGCGCAGAAACAGGATTTCCATGGGAAAGTTACGTGCTTCGGTTTTCAGCTTGCGGTTGCCGTTGGAGACATTGATACCGCATTCGGTAAGCAGGTCGAGGGACTTTTCACTTAATCGTCCGCTCTTTTGAATAGCGATTTTAATTTTTTCCATTTTTTATTCATTTTGTGCAATCCTGCCGGGTGTAACCGGATAGGATGTTAAACGAAAAACCCGCCTGAGTTTATTCAGACGGGTCTATACATATATGCTTTTTATGTTCGTACATATCAACCTCAACTCGCCTGATTGCAAGTATGAAAATGATGATGATGGAACAGGTTTGCTTTCATTTTTATTATTTTGATACCGCAAAGATAATGAAATTATTTAAAACAAGGCATAAAAAGAATTTTTTTTCTACTCTATTATCCAATATGAATTAATCGCTTTTTTCAGAACTCCTCCATAATATCCTTTTCACCCAAAATTTATCAATTAACAGAAAAGATTTATAGCTATATTCCATCCTAAAAATCCTCAAAAATAAGAGAAAAGCGGCGCTGGTTATCTGTGTATGGTGATTTTTCGTGTATATTTGTAGCATATAAGATGCGCCATAGGTAAGCTCAAACAGGTTTGGCTTACCATTCGGCTTTTATTATATTTGCACCTGATGAAAGAAAAACTGTTTATATCCCTTCTGGCGTCTATTTTCTGCGTGACGGTTGTCTATCCGCAGGCGCGTATCATCCTGCCCGATTCATCACAAATCACAACAAATCCCGACTCGCTGGATCTTCTTCCCAAGCGGATAGCCCGGGATGTTGGCCTCGGAGATGATTCGATATCGGTGGCCGGTAGGTCGCATCTCGATCACCTGTTGAATGATCATGGGGCGGAAGCCGATTCACTTCGCCGGCTGGCACGGATGACCCTCTGGAAGATCGACGCGCGTACCGGTAACCGCCTTCCTGCTCCTTCAGATACATTACTCCATAATTACCAACAGAGTGTGCTTCCCGACGGACAATCGGTGGCGATGGGTTTTCTGGCGCCGTTGGGATCGCCGGCATTTTCAAAGATATTTGTCGACAGACCGGAGACCGAACACTTCATATTCAACAATGCCTATTACCTCTATCTGAAAGATCCTGAAGAGGTGTTGTTTGTCAATACGCGTGTGCCTTATTCCAGGTTGAGTTATAACCGTGCCGTTCCTAAACAGACCAGGGAAGAGCGTTTTGAAGCACGGTTGACCTCTAACTTCGGAAAAAAGCTAAATGTGGGACTGGATGCCGATTTGATTAATACGCGCGGGTATTATAACTCGCAGGCGGTAAAACATAATAACTTTTCTCTTTTTGGGAATTATCTCTCCGAAAGGATTGAAGCGCATGCATTCATGAATCTTGGGTCAGTGGTCAATGCAGAAAATGGAGGAATAACAGATAATCGTTTTGTTACCCATCCCGATTCCATCCAGCAAAATTTCACCTCGAGGGATATTCCGGTTAAATTCACCAAAACATGGAATTCGTTGCGCAATAACCGCTTTTTCTTGTCCGGAAGATACAATCTGGGATATAGGGATATACCATCTGACTCATTACATAAGGGGCGGGGAGAGTTTGTCCCCGTAGCAAGTGTGGCTTTTTCGTCACAATATACCCAGCAATATCGGCGATTCCTGTCGCATGATACCGCTTATGTGAATGTGGAAGGTGTGGATATGCAGCGCATCGACCAATTTTATCCCAATCGGTTTTATGAAGGGGCGGTGGATGACAGTATCCGTTTCACTTCCATAAAGAACAGCGTGTCACTCAGTTTGCGGGAAGGATTCAAAGAGTGGGTGAAATTCGGTCTGACAGCTTTTCTGGAGCATGATCTGCGCAACTATTCGATGAAGGACAGTGTGGGGCCGGGCATGATGAATCACCGTGAAAGTGCTGTTACCTTGGGTGGGGTACTCAACAAGCAGCAGGGGGACAATCTCCTGTTTAATATCCGTGCCGATCTGGGAGTATTGGGAGCGAACCTGGGTGAGTTCAGGGCGATGGGAGATGTGGAGACAGGTTTTGATATTGCCGGAAAACGGACGACCCTATCGGCGAATGCCTACATCAAAAATCTAAAACCCAAATACATGGAAGAGAACTATTACTCGAAATACTTCCGATGGAACCATAATTTGGGTGATATCCGCAGGGTTTACGTAGGAGGTAATCTGCATATACCATTCACAAATACTACGTTAAGTGCCGGGGTGGAAAACTTGCAGAACTACATCTATTATAACAGTGAGAGACAAATTGCCCAGGAGGGGGGCAGTGTACAACTGTTGACTGTACGTGTGGATCAGAACTTGCGTTTTGGCATATTTAATTGGGATAATCAGGTAGTGTATCAGACTTCGAGCAATCAGGAAGTAATTCCCGTGCCTACACTCAGTATTTATTCTAATATGTATCTAAAAACGAAAATTGTGAATGAACTCACCTTGCAACTGGGAGTGGATGCGCACTATCATACTGAGTATTTTGTACCCGGTTATGAGCCGGCGCTGTTACAGTTTTATAATCAGCGTGAAAAGGAGATCGGAAATTATCCTATAGCTACTGCCTATGTCAATATGCACCTGAAACAGACTCGTTTTTATGTGATGTACTATAATGTGGCTTCGCAGTTCATGAATCCGAAAGAATACTTCTCATTGCCCGGTTATCCGGTCAATCCCGCTATCATCCGGCTTGGAGTTTCAGTGAATTTACATAATTAATCTTTCACAGCTTGCAGTACCGAAAACGTTTATATCTCTATCTTCTTCTGCTGCTGGTCGCCGTAGTGATGATGATACTACTCAGGACGGGTATCAAAGGTTCGCGGGAGATATCTCCGCTCCCGCGTGACTATAACGAGATAATGTTGTCGGGTGAATTGAATGTCGTGACCGATTATAATAGCATTGGATTGTATGTTTCAGGAGATTCGTTGCAGGGTTTTCAGCGGGAGATGCTCCTTGCGTTAGAGAAAGAGTGGGGGATCAGGGTGAATCTCTTTCTTGAGAATAGCCTTGATGAGAATCTGGAGGGTTTGCAGACGAGACGGTATGATTTGGTCGCTCGTAATATCCCGGTCAATACAGAGTTGAAAGATACCTTTGCCTTCACCCATCCTATCACGTTGAACAAACAGGTGCTGATACAGCGGAAGCAAGAATACAACGACAGTATAGGGCCGATACGCCAGCATCTCGACCTGGCAGGAAAAACTATTCGTGTGGCAGGTGATTCGCCTGCTATCTTACGCTTGAATAATCTTTCCCATGAGATAGGAGATACCATTTTTATTGTGGAAGACCCTACCTATGAAGCGGAACAGCTGGTGATAATGGTGGCTTCAGGCGATATAGATTTTACGGTGTGTGATGAAAAAATGGCTATACGACTGGCAAAACTATTTCCGGAGATAGATATTGAAACCGATATCAGTTTCACCCAGTTGGAGTCGTGGGCAGTACGAAAAAACTCTCCGGCGTTGTTGGACAGCCTGAACAGTTGGCTTGACCGGTTTAAAACAACGACTGCATTCAGCCGAATTTATCGGAAATATTACTAACCCAAATAGCCGCCCCATTTTGTGGGGCGGCTATCCAAGTTTACCCGTCGTTTTGTTAATTCAAGTCTGTAAATAGTGCTATTGCAATTAAATTAAAGCACTCTTTAGTTGTTAATATTCACTATAATTGATTTATTCAACGTGGTCCAGCCCCGCGTCTTTCTGCCGGACGTGAACTACGCATCTCTTTCTGGCGATCGGCACGAATCTTCTTCCACTGTTCCATCTTTTCCTTTCCGATAATTGCTTCCAGTTTGGCATCGTTCTCCTTCACCTCTTTTTCCCGCAATGCTTGCATCTCTTGGCGACGTTTATCACGGTCTTGCGTCATCTCTTCTCTCTTAGCCCGTTGTTCGGTAACCTGTTTTTCTCGTTTTGCATCCTGCTCCTCAAATAGAGCTTGCACTTTCGCTTTTTGCTCGGCAGTTAGTCCCAATTGTTTTTCCATGCTCTCGGCACGTTCTTTCGCACTCCATCTCATTTCGGACTGGACACCTTGCCTGTTATCCCTCCTATTTCTTGTGTTGTTCTGAGCTTCTAAGGTAAAGCTCAAGGCGAATACGGCAACCAGTGCCATGAATAAAATTTTCTTCATAATGATACATTTTAAAAGTGAATAAAATCTTCTCTCTCCTTATGACTTCCGAAGGTAAGAAAAAGTTTAAAATGAAAATAACTTTTATTCTATTTAAATGTCATATTATCAAATATCTATAGGCTATTATATGTGGTTTGTCAGATGAAAATGCCGCTTCGTCGATAAAAATGGCTTGTTGATCTATTTCTTTTATAGTAATGCTTTCGGAAAATCTTAAACAGGTTTGGCTTTTTTTCGCTCTTTCGCTATATTTGCATCATATAAGATGCGCCTCAGGTAAGTCAAGCTTGTTTGAACTTGCTATTCGGCTTTGCTTATATTTGTACTCACTTTAACTCAAGGGTTGTGGAAAAAAAATACAAAGCAGACAATGGGTTGGGAAATTTTTTCTGGGGAATTGTTTCGCTCTTCCTGTTAGGTGTGATGGTTTATAGATTCAAGCATGGTGAAAAAATCTGGATGGATTTTATCTATTTTGCCTTTGCGATCATTTTTATTCTGTCGACCACCATAAAGGAGTATGCCGTAACCGAATTGAATTTTCTGGAAATCCGTTTTATATTGAGATTGTTCTCAAAGAACAGAAGAATAGCCATTGGAGATATTATAGGCTTGCAAAAAATAAAAAAGAACCAGCTCCGTATCGATAAAGTACGTGGGTTTGAAGTGTTGAGGGTAAAGGAATCGGAGATGGATGCCCTGATAGCGGAATTAAAAGAGCGGAACCCGAGGATCAGGATCGCCGGAGAGGATTAGAACATCTCCTCCCGGGGGTACTTCTCTTCCACCTTACTAAAGAGCCAGGAGGCAACAGTTCCTACGATGAAAAGCAGCAAGCTCATAGACAATGCCCCACCAAAACTTAATCCGGCCAGAGCCAGTTGATCGACGGTAAATGCGGGAAATACCACCGTGGGGAAAATAGCCAACGATGAGCCGACCACCATTCCCAGGATAAAGTGGTACATACCGGAATAATATCTCCTGAAAAGCCAGGAAGCCAGTTTGGCAAAAAGTAGCACACAGATGATAAAGCCAATAATCAGCGGAATAATAACAGCAAAGTCGAAATCCTTGATGCCGATAGCCATCTTATCGTAAAGCCCGAAGTAGATAAGAAAATTGGAGGGACTCATCCCCGGAACGATCAGACCTAATCCCATCAGTAGCCCTGATCCGAGCCATACCAGCAGATTGGGAGCCACTTCGGTGAGTTGTTGCCCGCCAACCAGCATCAATGCGAAAATGGCGATGGTTGTGATGATAAGAACAGCTATGTCGGATGATTTTCTGCCTTGTAACCCTGCTGTTTTGTAAAGAGAGGGAAAGGTGCCGGCCACAAAACCGACGAAGAGGGAGACAAACAGCGCGGCATATTTTCCGAAAGCTTTTTCTACCACTACGGCAAACAGAACGATGCCGATTGCGGCGCCCACCGCTACAGGAAGGAAGTAAAGCACGTTTTTCAGGAAATTCCGTCGTATGTTGGCGAGAAAACGGATCAGCGGGTCATAGATGCCGAAGATCACCGCCAGCACCCCTCCCGATAGTCCGGGAAGGATAAAACCGATACCGACCAGGGCTCCTTTCAGGAGGCGGATAAACCAATCTGTTACAGGGTTAATTTTCTTTTGTTCTCTCACTATTTCGCTTTCTTGTTCCTTCATTATCTTTCTGTGGTTTATTGGCAATATATTCCTGTTTTACTTATGCACTGCAAAAGTACATGAAAATTTTACAGATTTTAGAAGAATACGGTGGAAAAAAGAAGATAATCATTTTTTCTGTGTATTTCAAGCTGATGTTCAAAGATTGCCTGATGCTTTTAAGTATTCCGTTTTTCGGATTTCCAGTTTGGTTTTTGCCATTATGTGTTCTGCCTGTGCATTCCGCCAGATAGTTTGCGCTTCCAGGTAATCTGATATTGTTTCCATGCCTACATCATAATTATCCCGGCTTACTCTTAGATTCTCTTCGCTTTGTCCCTGTGCTTTCTGCGTCAGTCGGACTTCCAATAGGGCTTCATTGTATGAATTGATCGCTTGCTGAAGTTCCAACTTCATTTTTTCCCCTACATCATCACGCTGTAATTGAGCCATCTGAATTTCACGTTCCACAGCCTTTACTCTTTTCGTCCCTTCCCCCCAACTGAATAAGGGTACCTTGATCGACACCATTGCAGAGAAAGAGGGTTTGTTGCCAAATATCTGCTCACCATTGAACTTGGCGCCATGAATATATCCGTATGACCCCATGATCCCTATTTGCGGTAAAAAATCGCTCCTTACATATTGCTTTTCGTACTGTTTAAGCTCGACCTGTTTGTCGAGCAAGGACGATTCGGGACGGGAGAAAATATTTGCGTCCGGATTAATCCCTATATGGCTTTCCGTGAATGTTTCGGATAGTGAAATCTCACTTTGCAGGTCTAAGCCGATAATGTTGCAAAGATTCATACGGGAAAGACGTACTCCGTTTTCTGCCCGGTGCAACTGTAAATCCGCCCGGTTTAATTGCACCTGTACTTTCATCAAGTCGTTTTGCGACTTCATACCGGCATCACAGGCGTTTTTAACCACACGGTAAAATTCTTCCACCGTTTCCTTATATTGCAGGGTCGACCGTTGCAGTTCCCCTGCCTGTACACATGTCCAATAGGCATTGTCCGTTTCAAGTAAAACTTCATCTTCGGTTAATGCTTCATTCAGCTCGGCAATATCGCTGCCTATCTGCGATATCTTATATCCTGATGTTATTTTTCCTCCCGTATAAAGGGGCTGTTCGATACTTAAGTCAGCCATATATATCCTGTTTATATCGAGGTCAAAATCCATTGGAGGAAGGTCGCCGATTTGCAAATTCATTTTTGTATCCGAACGGGAAAAGAGGGCTGATCCTTCCGCCGATAATCTTGGTAAATAGTTCGTACGGGCAGCCTCCGTGATTAAGTCCGCTCTTTCCTTATCTCTCCCTGCAATGGCAATCTGCTTGTTATTTTCCAATGCCATTTGCCTGCACTGTGTAAGAGAGAGCGACTGCTGGGCCGATACCATGCCCGAAGTGAACAGGCAAAGTACGAAAAATATATATCTTACTTGTTTCATTGTTTTTTGATTTTTACACGAAAGAAAAGGGAATAAAGGATGGGAACTATAAGCAGCGTGATAAGTGT
>JBAYRG010000137.1:0-8055 GCA_041676805.1 Proteiniphilum sp. | reverse complement strand
GCACGTATCAGCAAGGCATTAGGGAAATTATCGTAAGAGGTTCACGCTTTTTATCTTTCTATAGGATACATCCAGTAGGAACAAAACCCGGTTGATTGAAGTCGACCGGGTTTTATTTTCATATTTCGTATGTAAATTGAGGATGTATGCAACTAAAACGAGAACTTGTAATGGGGCATAAAATATCATTAGTCGCAAGAGTCAGTTGCAATCATACGACTTGAGAAACTTGAGCCTTTTTACATTATTGCATGAATCATTACGGGGAAGTGGTCGGAAGGGAATTTCCCGTATGGCAACTCGTTGAGTACTCCATACTTTTTTACGGTGATGCCTTGGGTAACCCAAATATAGTCGATACGGCTCTTCATCGGGTTATTTAAATTATAGGCATTGAAAGTTCCTACTGTACCGTAGGGTGGCTCCTCCGTGACAAGGTAGGAGTCGTTGAGTTTGCCTGCA
Source organism: Proteiniphilum sp. (assembly GCA_041676805.1). GTDB lineage: Bacteria > Bacteroidota > Bacteroidia > Bacteroidales > Dysgonomonadaceae > Proteiniphilum. The sequence continues at coordinate 7,593 of JBAYRG010000137.1, read as the reverse complement.
TTGTAAATGGTTTGAATGGGCTCATCGTCAGGTGTGGCGTTAAAATCTCCTGTGACAAATGTAGGATTGTCCCCCGCAATCAGGTCGATCTTTTCCAGCAGCAATAGTGAGGAGTTCTTGCGCGCCACTTTTCCTTGGTGATCGTAGTGTGAGTTGAACACGAAAAATTTTTTTCCGGATGATTTGTCTTTGAATTTTGCCCATGAACAGATACGGTTACAACAGGTGGCATCCCACCCTTTCCCTGGCACCTCGGGTGTTTCGGAGTACCAGAAATCGCCATTGTCAAGCAACTCTAAACGATCTTTTTTGTAAATGATGGCCGAATGTTCACCGGCATCTTTGCCGTCATCACGTCCTCCCCCCACATAGGTGTAATTATTCAACTCCAGGATATCGTCAAGCTGGTGCTTGAATCCTTCCTGTGTGCCGATGATGTCGAGATCGTGGAACCTTATCAGTCCTTTTACCATCTCCTTCCTATGTTGCCAGGCATTCTCTCCATCGTTGGGCGTGTCCATCCTCAGGTTGTAGGATGCCACATTTAAATTACACTCTTTTTTTCCGGCGTTACTCGCGCAACCTGCTATTATTGTCATAAGTGACAAGCCTAAAATGAATAATTTCTTCATAAGATTCTTTTTGAGGCACTAAATTACATCATCTCATCAAGAAAAACAAGTAAGTTCGCTAATTATTTTCACAGGTTCTCTTTGGCAAAAGGTTCGGATTTATTCAGGGAAGCCGTGATAATTCTATTTTTCATCCCTTATGCAACAATATATTTGTCCTATCGTTTCGATTGTCGTTTCTCAATTTATTGTTACCTTTGCACCTTAATTTTTGTGTGGTACAAATTTCATTGACAATGAATAAGAAATTTCCGGAATATAGCCATTTAGACCTTTCGGCGATAAACAGGGAGATGTTGGAAGCCTGGGACGAAAAAGAGATTTTCAGGAAAAGTCTGAAGGCACGGGAGGGGCATACACCGTTCGTATTTTACGAAGGACCGCCTTCGGCTAACGGGATGCCGGGCATCCATCATGTGATCGCACGTTCCATTAAAGATATTTTCTGTCGTTATAAAACTATGAAAGGCTTTCTGGTAAATCGGAAAGCCGGCTGGGATACGCATGGACTTCCCGTGGAACTGGGTGTGGAGAAATCACTTGGCATTACTAAGGAGGATATCGGAAAAAAGATATCTGTCGAAGAATATAATGCGGCGTGTCGTACCGAAGTGATGAAGTATACCCGGGAGTGGGAGGAACTCACCCGGAAGATGGGGTACTGGGTCGATATGGGTGATCCTTATATTACCTATGATAACCGTTATATTGAAACTCTTTGGTATCTCCTGAAAGATTTATACGAAAAAGGGTATCTCTATAAGGGATATACCATACAGCCTTATTCACCTGCCGCAGGTACTGGTCTCAGTACGCATGAACTGAACCAGCCGGGATGCTATCGCGATGTGAAAGATACCACCTGTACGGCTCAGTTTTTGATTAAGGATCCGTTGCCGGAGTGGATAGAATTTGGAGAGTCGTTTTTTCTGGCATGGACTACCACGCCGTGGACCCTTCCGTCTAACGTGTTGCTGGCAGTAGGTCCCAAAATCGATTATGTGGCAGTACAGACCTATAACCCGTATAATGGCAAGCCGATGACGGCTGTGTTGGCGAAAAATTTGGTGAATGTCTATTTCCCCGCGAAAAATGCGGAGTTGGCGTTGGAAGATTATAAGCCGGGCGACAAAAACATACCTTTCCGTGTACTCGAAAAGGAGTGGAGAGGTGTTGAACTGGCGGGAATAGCCTATGAACAGCTCATTCCTTGGGTCAGAGTATCGGATAACGGGTTGAAAGTGGTGACCGGTGATTTCGTAACCACGGAGGATGGTACCGGTATTGTGCATATAGCGCCGACCTTTGGTGCGGATGATGCGAGAGTGGGGAAAGAACACGATGTGCCCGGGCTAACCTTGACCGATAAAGAGGGTAACCAGCGGCCAATGGTCGATCTGACCGGGAAATATTTCCGTATCGAGGATCTTGATCCCGAATTTATACAACATAATGTAAATCTTGATCTCTACGGGGAATATGCCGGCAGATATGTGAAAAATGCATATGATGATTCACTTACCGATGAGGATGCTACACTTGATGTGGATCTATCGGTCATGCTCAAGCAACAGAACCGCGCATTCCGCATAGAGAAACAGGTCCATAACTACCCGCACTGCTGGCGGACCGATAAGCCGGTATTATACTATCCGCTGGATAGTTGGTTTATTCGCACGACGGCGTGTCGGGATAAGATGATTGAACTCAACAATACCATTAATTGGAAACCGCAATCCACCGGTACAGGCCGCTTTGGAAAATGGTTAGAAAATCTGCAGGATTGGAACCTGAGCCGTAGCCGCTATTGGGGGACACCTCTCCCGGTGTGGCGTACCGAGGACGGTAAAGAGGAGAAATGCATCGGCTCCGTGAAGGAACTTTATGAAGAAATCCGTAAAGCGATGGGTGTTGGGGTGATGAAAGAATTACCGTGGGCCAATGTGGAACTGGATGATGACCCGGAGCCGGATTATGATAAGATAGACCTGCACCGTCCCTATGTGGATGATATCGTGTTGGTATCCGATAGCGGCAAACCAATGAAGCGTGAAATGGACCTGATTGATGTATGGTTCGACAGCGGTGCCATGCCTTTTGCCCAAGTATTTTATCCCCATATCGCTGAAAATGATTTCCAAAAGGTCTTTCCTGCAGATTTTATTGCGGAAGGAGTCGACCAGACCCGCGGATGGTTCTATACACTACATGCCATTGCTTCTATGGTGAAAGGAAGTGTGGCATTTAAAAATGTGGTATCCAACGGACTGGTGCTCGATAAAAACGGAAATAAGATGTCGAAGCGATTGGGTAATGCGGTGGATCCCTTTGAAACCATAGAGAAGCATGGTTCGGATCCATTGCGCTGGTATATGATTACCAATGCTGCTCCATGGGAGAACCTCAAATTCGATATAGAAGGTGTGGAAGAGGCACGTCGTAAGTTCTTCGGCACACTCTATAACACCTATTCTTTCTTCGTTCTCTATGCCAACGTGGATAATTTCCGTAATCAACAGATGCAGATCGCCTTTGAGGAGCGACCCGAGATTGACCGCTGGATCCTGTCGATGTTGCATTCATTAATAAAAGAGGTCGACCAAAGCTATGAGGCATATGAGCCGACCAAAGCGGGCCGCGCTATTGCCGATTTTGTGAACGATCATCTCAGCAACTGGTATGTACGTCTCAACCGCAAGCGTTTTTGGGGTGGGGAAATGACGGATGACAAGTTGTCGGCTTATCAGACACTATACCAATGTCTGTTGACAGTGGCGAAACTGATGGCCCCTATCGCTCCATTTTATGCTGACCGGCTTTACCTCGACCTGGCCTTGGCAACGACCAGTGAGCAGTGTGAATCGGTGCACTTGGCCGACTTTCCACTGTGGGATGATTCGTTGATAGATAAGCAGCTCGAAGAGCAGATGTATCTTGCCCAAACCGCCTCGTCTATAATACTTTCACTACGTCGTAAGGTAAATATCAAAGTGCGACAACCACTCTCAAAGATTATGATTCCTGTGGTAGATGATCAACAGAAAAGAAATATCCAGGCTGTAAGATCATTAATACTCAACGAGGTAAATGTGAAAGAACTTCAGTTTGTGGATACGGCCAGTGAAATATTAGTGAAACGGGTGAAGCCGGATTTCAAAAAACTGGGACCGCGATATGGGAGAATAATGAAACAACTCGCACCCAGGATACAGGAGATGACGGCCGAAGAGATACAGAAACTGGAAAGAGATGGTCAATTCAACCTCACCGTTGAAGGACAGGAAGCTGTGGTGATGCTCGATGATGTGGAGATAATCTCCGAAGATATTCCCGGATGGCTGGTGGCTAACGAAGGACGTTTGACGGTGGCATTGGATGTCACGCTTACTACTGGACTCAAGGAAGAAGGAGTCGCCCGTGAATTGGTGAACAGGATACAAAATCTGCGTAAAGCAAAGGAATTCGAAATTACTGATCGTATTATTGTCAGGCTTTCGTCCAATCCTGCTTTTGATGAGGCTATTGTCCATAATGCTGTATATATCAAAAATCAGGTGCTGGCAGATGAAATCATTGTGTTGAATGAGCGGTTTGAAGATGAGATAGAGATCGATGATGAGGTGCTCACTATTAGCATTGTAAGAAACAGTTGAGAATTATCTGATTTTTGAGTATATTTGCAAAAAATAAACAACGAACTATTATGAGCGAGAAGACGAGATATTCAGACGAGGAATTAGAAGAATTCCGTGCTATCATCAATGAAAAACTGCAGATAGCCAAGCAGGAGTATGAGAATTATCGCGCGGCCGTCACCAATGCCGACGGGAATGATACGGTGGATACCTCTCCTACCTATAAAGTGTTGGAGGAAGGTGCTTCCACCCTCTCTAAAGAGGAGGCGGGAAGGCTGGCACAACGTCAGATGAAGTTTATCCAGAATCTGCAGGCCGCTATGGTACGTATTGAGAACGGGACCTATGGAGTCTGTCGTGAGACCGGTAAGCTGATCCCGAAAGAACGTCTTCGCGCGGTGCCTCACGCCACATTAAGTATCGAGGCTAAGTCTCAAAAGAAGAAATAATCACTTCTCCGATGAAGATGAGGATGGTATTGATGAGAGTTGGACAAAGGAGCAATGTTTCTTTCAGGGTCTCTATGGCCATAAAATAAAGAGAAGTGTATGAAGAATAGTATACGAAATAGGTGGATTGCCATTGCCGTTGTTGTAGCGGTGCTCCTTATCGATCAACTTTCCAAGATATGGGTAAAGACACATATGGGATTGAAAGATTCTATTGATGTTTTCGACTGGTTCCAGATATATTTTGTGGAGAATCCCGGAATGGCATTCGGTATTGAGGCGGGAGGAAAATTGTTTCTGTCTCTTTTCCGCATTATCGCCGTTATTTTTATATTCATTTATCTTTCGCAGTTGATAAAACGGAACTATAAAAGCGGTTTTATTGCCTGTGTGGCCTTAATCTTGGCCGGAGCTTCCGGGAATATAATAGATAGTATCTTTTACGGGGTTATTTTTGAGGCAAGTTATATAGGACATGTTGCATCTTTCGTCCCTTGGGGTGAAGGGTATGCCTCCTTGCTCCATGGAAAGGTAGTGGATATGCTCTATTTTCCACTCATCAGTGGGAAATACCCCGATTGGGTGCCTTTTTTGGGAGGAGAGGAGTTTCTTTTTTTTCGTTTTATTTTTAATATCGCTGACTCGGCGATTACTGTTGGGGTTATCCTGATACTTCTTTTTTATAGAAGAACATTATCCTATTCATTGCTCTCAAAGAGTGAGCGTGAAAAACTGGAAAAAGAAAAACAAGATCAGCAAATCGGAAGTGAAGAGTAGAAAGAGTGTCGCATATTTGTTGCTGTTTATTTTAGTAGGCGGACTGGCCCATTCCTGTCAGAACCGTCCCAAGGAGGTTTTGAACAGGAAACAGATGGAAAGGCTGATGTATGACGTCTATGTCGCCGAGGCCACCATCGAGAGCGACTATCAGAATTTTAATACCCCAGAACAGAAAGAGGCATATGTCAATAAAATATTCCAGGCTCATAAAACTACCCAGGCGCAGTGGGACACTTCACTGTCGTGGTACTCCGATAGAATTGATCTTTATCTGAAGATGAACGATTCGGTGAAGGCGCGTTTGCAACGGAGCCGACAAGAGATCACTGCTATGATGAAGGAACAGAACCAAATAGAAGTAGACCCTACACTATTGCCGCCCTCTTATTTGCCTCCTTTTTATAGGTTTTCAATGCCTGATACGAAAAGAGGATTTCAGTTTCGTCTCGACTTCACTGAGATCTCTTCCAAAGTTACAGGGGATGATTTTGTGTTTTCATTCAGTGCAATAGGAATTCCACCACGGTTTTCTCCATCCCTTACATCATTACTCACATTGGTTTATTCTGATACTACCATCTACCGGTTTCAGAGAATAATAGAAAATAAAACTTATGAGTTCTTCGGATCGAAGTATATTCCTGGAGACACTATCACGCAAATAAGTGGTTTTGTACATCTCCAGGACTCTTCCGGTGTGATTCCTCCTATTCAATTATATAATATATTTTTCGGAGATAAGCAGTCGACCCTTTTAGAAACAGATAGCTTGAAGGCAGGGGTGGAGACTTCGGTTGAAGAATCGTTAAATGTTGATTCCGTGAACCTTTCTACGCCGGATTCGGTCGACCCTTTGCAGCCTGATTCCATACAAGAGATTTGATGCAGTACTTTATAGAGAAAAGTAATATGTCATAATGACTTATATTTTAGATAAATTGTTATATTTGCAGAATTTAAAATGCACCTCAGACAAGCTCAAACAGACTTGGCTTAGTTGCTGTCTTTCAATATATTTTACCGGATACAATAAAATAATAATAAAAAAACTTTAACATTTACTTGTCATAACTAAACATTAAAATGAAAAAAAAGAGAGTTTATACCTTTGGAAATGGCACAGCTGAAGGGCGGGCAGATATGAAAAACCTGCTTGGTGGGAAAGGTGCAAATCTTGCGGAGATGAATTTGATTGGCGTTCCCGTTCCCCCGGGGTTCACTATTACTACTGAAGTCTGTACGGAATACAATGAGTTAGGTAAGGATTATGTAGTGGGTCTTTTAAAAGAAGAGGTTGAGAAAGCAGTAGCCCAAATAGAACAGTTGACGGGAACCAAGTTCGGAGACAAGGAGAATCCCTGTCTGGTATCTGTCCGTTCCGGTTCGCGTGTCTCTATGCCGGGGATGATGGACACCGTATTGAATCTTGGTCTAAATGATGATGCCGTGGAAGGGATTGCCAAAAAGTCGGGCAATGAGCGTTTTGCATGGGATTCCTATCGTCGCTTTGTACAAATGTACGGGGATGTGGTATTAGGCATGAAACCCCAAAGCAAAGAAGATATCGATCCTTTCGAAGAGATTATGGATGAGGTGAAAGAGTCGAAAGGAATAGAGCTGGATACAGATCTTACTACAGACGATTTGAAAGAGCTTGTCAAGAAATTTAAGGTGGCTGTAAAAGAAAATACCGGTAATGATTTTCCGGTGGACCCGTGGGATCAATTGTGGGGAGCTGTATGTGCCGTGTTTGACAGTTGGATGAACGAACGCGCCATCCTTTACCGTAAGATGAACAATTTCCCGGAAGAGTGGGGTACAGCCGTCAATGTGCAGGCCATGGTGTATGGTAATATGGGTAAGACCTCCGGTACGGGTGTGGCTTTCACACGCGACGCGGCTACCGGAGAAGATATCTTTAACGGTGAGTATCTGATCGATGCCCAGGGAGAAGATGTGGTGGCAGGTGTACGCACACCGCAACAGATCACTATCGAGGGATCCCGTCGTTGGGCAAAACTGCAGGGTGTCTCTGAAGAAGAACGTGCGGCCAAATATCCTTCGCTCGAAGAGGTACTCCCCGAGTGTGCCCAAGAG